>USAD01000233.1 GCA_900552415.1 uncultured Parabacteroides sp. | reverse complement strand
CGTTAAGCAAATTCCGAGAGAAGCGTATAAAAATCTCGGTGTCTGAGCGAAGCGAGTTTCCGAGATTTTAGCTTCTCGACGCGAATTTGTAGCTTTCGTAGTGGTAGCCTTGATCTTTTGGTTCTTTTGGATCAAGCCAAAAGAACAAGAACATTTTTAGATCAAGCCAAAAGAACAGGAAACGAGCAAAAAGAACAAAGAGAACAATCTACTTCCGAAGCAACCGCCGCCAAAGTAGCCATTGCACAAGTCCCCGCGAGAGCAGATAAACAAGAAAGGCCAACCATAAAGCATGATTGCCTAAGCGTTCGGCCAAACCAAAATAGATCAAGAAGAAAAGAAGAGAGGCAGAGAACATGGCCACCAGCATTTTCCGGGTTGCCGTCGCCCCAATAAAAATACCATCCCACAGAAAAGCGGAAAAACCACAAAAAGGAATAGCCAAAGCCCACACCCAATAATCGGCAGCCGCCTCAATCACCGGACGTTCATTCGTAAGCAACGCCAAGAACGACTCTCCCCAAATGCCATAGGCCAAAGTAAACAATCCGGCAAAAGCGATCCCCCAACCAAACAAAGCCCGCACACAACGATTCAAGGCCATCCGGTTGGAGGCTCCGATAAAACGACCGGTCAAGGCCTCGGCCGCATAGGCGAAACCATCCATCACGTAGGAAAAAAGCGTAAAGAGCTGCATGATCAACGTATTAACGGCTAAGACCAAATCACCTTGGCGGGCACCAGTAGAGGTAAAAAAGGTCGTAACACAAACCAGGCAGAGTGTCCGGAAGAAAATATCCTTATTAACCGAGAAGAAACGACGCATGGCCGGACGTGCCCAGACCTCAACCCAAGTAAAAGGAAACCAAAGGCGACCATAATAACGCCAGGCCAACATTATCGCCATAAGAAATCCGGCGTATTGGGCAATCACGGTACCCAAGGCGACACCCTCCACCCGCATACCCAATCCAAAGACTAACCAAAGACTTGCCGCAATGTTCACCAGATTCTGTGTGATGGCAATCAACATCGGGAAACGAGAGTTCTGCATCCCGACAAACCAACCCATAAAACCATAAAGCGCCAATACCGCCGGAGCGCCCCAAACCCCAATACTGAAATAGGTTGAGGCCAATCCGGCCACTTCCGGTGTCGCCTCAATTACCTGAAAAGCGATCCAACGAACCACAGGAGAGAAAAACAAAAGTAAGCTACCGACCGCCAAGCCTACGCCAACTGAACGGATCAAAGCCAGAAAGGCTTCTCGCAGGTCACGACGACCATAAGCCTGAGAAGTTATACCACTCGTTCCCATCCGCAAAAAGCCAAACAGCCAATAAATCAAATTGAAAAGCATCCCTCCCACGGCAATCGCCCCAATATAAGCCGCCGATCCCAAATGACCGACAATAGCCATATCGACCAAGCCCAATAAAGGCACCGTGATGTTCGAGATAATGGATGGAATCGCCAAGTGAAGTATTTTCCTGTTCATATCAATAAGAGATGGCTTATATAAAAAACGAAAGCCGCGAGATTCACATCCGACGGCTTCCTACACTAACCCTTAACTTTAACCAATGAAAAACAATAATCTATATCTTGTTATAAAACCGCTAGAGCGGCCTTATAATTAGGCTCATTTGTAATCTCCGGAACCAATTCCTCGTAAATGACCTTACCTTCTTCATTGACTACGATCACGCCCCTCGCTAACAAACCACTTAATGGACCATCCAACTGGAGCATCCCGTAATTATCCTCGAAAGAAGAGGAACGGAATACTGATAAAGGAATTACCTTATCGATTCCCTCAGTCGTACAGAAGCGGCCTTGCGCAAATGGCAAATCTTTCGAGATTGCCAATACTACCGTATTCTCCAAACTTGCGGCTTCTTTATTGAAACGTCTGACAGACGTCGCACAAACCGGAGTATCTAAACTGGGGAAGACATTCAGGACAACTCGCTTACCACGCAAGTCCGACAATGTCAATTCCGACAAATCATTTTTTACGCCTTTAAAATCCGGAGCCTCTGCCCCAACTTGTGGTAACGACCCGTTTGTATGGATCTCATTACCCTTAAAAGTTATTCTCGCCATTGAATTTAAGTTTTTATCTTTGCTAAACCCTTTCCTTCTTAGCGATACGCAAATGTATCACTATTTTTAGAACTGAACAACCTTTTCCAAGAAAATGTTCTATTATTAATACTTTTTAATAAGTAACAAACAAAGACATCCCTATATTCGCGGCAAATAATCATACAAAAATGGATATTATCATCATTGTCATCTTGATCGTAATCATCATCTTACAAATGATTATGATCCATCGTCTTAACCAACTGCGTCAATCCGGTGATCCGGCCATCGAACGCCTCAGTAAAGAGCTTCAGAACTCATTTGAGCGGATCGAGAAAAATTTTAAGGAAGACTTCAGGATCAACCGAGAGGAGAGCCGTTTGATCGCCCGAGATAACCGGGAAGAGTTGTCGCGATCGCTCAACGATTTCCAACAAACATTCGAACGTGGTATCGCATCGTTCAATCAATTGCAAAAAGAGAAATTCGAGACGCTTGATGACCGTCAACAGAAACTAATCCTCAACACGGAAAAACGTCTGGAAGAGATCCGGACCACCGTCGACGAGAAACTACAGAAGACATTGAACGAACGAATCGGACAATCGTTCCGCCTCGTCACCGAACAACTGGAAAGCGTACAAAAAGGATTGGGCGAAATGCAGAGTCTGGCCCAGGATGTCGGCGGCTTGAAACGGGTATTGAGCAACGTCAAGACCCGTGGAAATATCGGAGAGATCCAGCTCAGCCTGTTACTGGAGCAACTCCTGGCGCCAGAACAATATGAGGCGAATGTCCATACGAAAAAAGGATCGGACGCTGTGGTCGAATTCGCGATCAAATTGCCGGGTAACGAACGTGAAGGCGAGTTTATCTACTTGCCTATCGATGCCAAATTTCCCAAGGATGTCTACGAGCAACTGCTCGACGCTTACGACTCGGCAGACAGCAGCCTGATTGAGGGCGCAGGCAAAGCCTTGGAGCAAACCATCAAGAAAATGGCTCGTGATATCTCCGAGAAGTATCTGGCCCCTCCAGCGACAACCGATTTCGGTATCCTCTTCCTCCCCTTTGAGGGAATATACGCCGAGGTCGTACGCCGCTCGGCACTATTGGAAGAGTTGCAACGAGTATATAAGGTAGTCGTAACCGGCCCGACCACTCTTGCCGCGATCCTCAACAGTCTCCAGATGGGTTTCCGTACCCTGGCTATCCAAAAACACTCAGGCGAAGTCTGGACGATCCTTGGCGCGGTTAAGAAAGAGTTCGAGAAGGTTGGCGGTATGCTCCAGAAAGCCCAGAAAAACCTGCGGACTGCCAGCGGACAGATTGAGGAGGTGCTTGGCACCCGTACCCGAGCCATCCAGCGACGACTGAAAGACGTGGATGCCCTCAGCTCGAAGGAGGCACGGGCAATCCTGCCGGAAATCGGCCCTATCACTTCCGACGAGGAAGAGGAGACAAGTCATGAGACGGAAGACGAGAATTAAATAGCGAGCAGAAGCCCTATTATACGGACACTTTTGTTACTTTCGCGTATTAAGCTAACATAAAACATCGTTGAAATGAAACCAACATTATTTGTATTGGCCGCCGGCATGGGAAGCCGTTACGGAGGCCTGAAACAATTGGACGGACTAGGCCCTAACGGGGAGACCATCATGGATTACTCAATCTTCGACGCGATCCGTGGCGGCTTCGGGAAGATCGTTTTCGTGATCCGGAAAACATTCGAGCAGGATTTCAGAGAGAAGATCATCTCCAAATATGAGAATCATATCCCGGTAGAGGTCGTTTTCCAGGACCTTGACAACCTGCCGGAAGGTTTCACCTGCCCGGAAGGACGCCAGAAACCCTGGGGCACCAACCATGCCGTACTGATGGGTAAGGATGTCATCAAAGAGCCATTCGCCGTAATCAATGCCGACGATTTCTATGGTCGCGACAGCTTCGCCGTATTGGGCGCATGGCTGACCAACATCGCAGGCAAGAAAAACGAATACTGCATGGTGGGTTATCGAGTAGGCAATACGTTGAGCGAGAGCGGATCCGTAGCACGTGGTGTTTGCGAGACCAATGAGGCTGGCTATTTGACTGGTGTCGTTGAGCGTACGGCTATCGAGAAAATCGACGGCGAAATCCAGTTCAAGGATGAGAATGGCAACAAGGTCGTACTCGAGGAGAACACGCCTGTTTCCATGAACATGTGGGGATTCACGCCCGATTACTTCCAATACTCAGAGGAATATTTCAAGGAATTCCTGAAAGAGAATATCAGCA
>USAD01000232.1 GCA_900552415.1 uncultured Parabacteroides sp. | reverse complement strand
CCCATTCCGGGACAAGGATTCGCAAGCCGGTCTCTTTCTTGAACAGCCTGATCTTATGGAGGCTTTGCGGGGAGATGCCCCAGGGGGTGGCGATGATCGGCTCGTCCGCCGGAAGGGCGCTGACGCTGGCATGGTCGAAGACGGGCATCACATTGGGGAAGATACGCTCGGGAAACTCTTGCCGGAAGTTGTCGGGCAGTGGGCCATCGAGCAAGATAAGATCTCCCGGCTGGGCGTACCAGGCCGGGAGGAAACTCAAGTCTTTTGTCATGATCCGGATATTCCGGGGTGGCGTATAGTTGGGTGTGCCCAGCAGGACCGCCGTCTCGTGTCCGGGGTTGAAATAATGGATTCGACGACTCATTTCTTGTTGGTTCTGTTGATATCACACAAGACATTATACAGGCCGTTCAGGTCGTCGGCACCAACCAGGTCGACTCCTTCCTGGATGAAGAAGCGTTTGAAGACCTCCGTATCGGGTGCGCCCCACCAGCGGAAGAGTTTTCCTTCCTGATGGACTTGCTGGATAATCTCCCGCATCCGGATCAACTGGTCGTCCGGCATCTGGCCTTGGCCATCCCAGGTGAAGAAATCCGCGTAATTGTCGCTGACCACCGGGGCGAGCGTGCTGGGTATCGCTTTCCCTAAGTCCTTAACCTGTCCGTCGAGGAAGGTGAAACGGGTCGACTCATTGGGCAGGCTTTTCATGGGCCGGTCGCCCGAGAGGAAGAACAGTATCGCTCCCTCCTTGTATTCGCCATTTTCTATGCGGCAGAAATAGTCCTTGTAAGGGCTCATCTGCTCCTTCAGTAGGTTGTAGATCTCCTCGCCCTTTTCCTTGCAGTCTACCATAAGATAGAAGGGACGGTCGCTCTCCGGATAAATCTTTCCGCCGTTGGCCTTGAGCCGCTCGATCAGGGGATCAAGATAAAGATGACGGAAAGTGATGGCCGTATCCGCTTTCGGGCGATCGTGCGAGACATAGAGCTCGCCGTTGATCGGCCACAAGTCCGCTTCCACGCAGTTATAACGGAAGGCAAGCGCGTCGAACAAGGGGTTCTCCCGCCAGTAGTCGTTGTGCGAGAAAGCGTTATAATGGATCTTATGATCGATTATCCGAGGCAACGAGTCGTTGATGTAGGGTTCGACCACCTCAAAATTGCCCTCGCCGTCTTTCCAGCGGCAGCTGGCGATGGCGACCTGGTCATCCTTGATCCGGACAACGGCAAAAGAGCCATTACCGTCCTCGTCGGGCCAGGCGTTATTGACCTGATAAATCGGATAGCCACGATAGTGTTGTATGCTTGGGACATGCGTATGGCCGACCAGGAATGCGGCGACGTTATATTGGTCGAGCAGATCGAATAACTGGTTACGGCTGGATTGTGGCCACCATTTGATCGCCCATTCGTCGAAACCGTAGTGCTGGATATAGACGACCGGATTTCCCGCTGAGGCATATCGCTTCAGATCGTCGGCAAGCCAGGCAAGATTGCTCTCGCAATAGGCGGTATCGCCGGCGAAGCGTTGCCCCTGAATGAAATGTACCTTACCGATATTCCAGGAATAGCTGCGGCTGGATGGGTGCAGGTTGAGTATCTCGCCTTTAGCCAATTTGTCGTTGAGAATGGAATCGAGGTAATTGAAGGTCAATGCCCGCCCTTTCAGGTTGTCGGCTCCCTTGTCGGAGACCGCCGGATCGACGTCGTGGTTACCCAATCCCGGATAGACGGGATAATGGATTCGTCGCTCGCCCTCGCCCGTCTCATAGCGTTGGCGATAAAGATCCAGAATCTCCGGGCGAGCCTTGTCGAAGATATCGCCGGCAATGATAACACCATCGATCTTGTCGATTGCCTTTTGCTCACCGGGGAAATTGAATTGGCCGGGCAGGCGGTTCATTGTCACGACATGAAAATATTGATCGGTCTCGGGCAGGAGATCGAAGTGCAGGTCGGCTGCTACGATGACGTTCACCTCCTCTTGGTCGGCCTTATTGTTCGCCGAGCAGCCCACCAGCAAGAGGGCAGCCCAGAGGCCCAATAAGAATGATATACTCTTTTTCATCACTATTTTGATTCCAATTACTTATTATACGGTTCGAGTTCCACTTTCGACATTGACTACTTTTTGCTTGTCGCCCCAGAGAACGGTCAGCTCCAACGGTACATTGGTCGTGATTTCCACTTGCGGCTCCTGGTTGGCGGAAGCGCGTTGTTTTACTTTCAAGGAAACCAATCCCTCGAGGCCGAACGGATATCGGTCGATGCCATAAGCCTCTGTCAGGTTGACGTCGACAGTCAATTTCTTCTCGTAGACGTTCGAGCGGATACCAAAGATCTGTTCGATCAATCCGGCGATTGGCGCGAGGCCGCCCCAGCCGACGAAATCCTTGCGGGCCATGAAGCCGGGCGTCGCGGATTCGGGTGAATAATATTCCCAGAAGGTGCCGGTATCCTCGTAAACCTTGAAGACATTGTCGTAATGGTTGCGGGCGATCTTATAGGCCAATTCACGGTAACCCTGCTGGAGCAATCCGGTGATCACCATGTAATTGGCACCCGGCCAGACACCGCCTTGCCAATAGCGGCCATTCTCCTTGTATTTCGGATGGTTCGCCGCCAACGAAGGAACACGGTGCAGGCGATTGAAGGTCTCCGGGTTCTCCAGCTCGGCCACGAATGCGTCCAGCCGATCTTTCGACAGGATGTCGGTCAATAATGCCCAATAAGCGTAGATTCCTTTAGTCGTGGAGAGTGAGTTGTCCGCGTACTGGTCGAACAGGAAGTGCTCCTTCTCGTCCCACAGGATCTCGTTGATGTATTTCTTCAGCATCTTCTGTTCATCCTCGAACTCCTCGATCTCTTGCCAGCGCTCGATATAGAATCCCATCTCCAGCAGTTGCCCAGCCGTGAAGTATTGTTGCAGGCAGACGTCGAGCCAGATCATGTGGCCGTGACTGTAGATCGTGTTGTATTTCGATTGCACACGGGGCATATTGTCCATGCCCGTACCCCAACCGCTGGTCCAGTAGGTTCCGTTTCGCCAGGTATGGTTCAGCTTAAGCCATTTGTAGTAAGCGCACAGGGCCGGGAAGATCCGGTGCAGGCGGTCGAGGTCGCCGAACTGTTTATAATAGACGATCTCGCTCCAGGGGATGATATTGGGACCGGTGCTGGTCGGGTCGTAACGCTCGAAGCAGTCGGCGCCATCCGCCTTGATCTCGCGACAGATGAAGCCGTCCGGATGTTGCTTGGCGTAGAAATTGTCCAACGTGCGCTGGAACGGGAAGAAGCGGGTGCCGTAGCGGGCGAACATCATCATGAAGGCGGAATCCCACATGAAAATATTGCCGTTGTAGGCGACATCAAGGTAGCTCGAGACGAAACCAGAGCCTGGTTCCGGTGCCTTGATATTGCGGATGGCGATCTGCCACGCTTTCCAGTACATCTCTATTGCCTTCTCATGGCCGCTCCAGGTTGGGTTTGGCAGAATTTGCCTGGCCTCCTCGAATGTGCCGGGCTGGATCGTTTCCGGCTGGGCGGTGCGGAAGGCATTCTCGGTAACGAATGGCTCCTTCAGGTAGGTATTCTTGTAAGGCAGGCGGTATTTGGGTTGATTCGCCTCGGTTTTATCTTGCGCGAAAGCCGAGCCGGAAACCGCTCCTGCGCCGGCTGCCAACAGGGATTGTTTCAGGAAATTTCTTCTTGTCGTCATTTGGATTCGATTTAGAGGATTTAGAAATAGATTGGATGCCCGTTTCCGATACACTGCAATGAAATTCCAAACGCACTGCAGTGAAATTGAAAATACACTGCGGTGTAACGGAAAACGGATAGTTTTCCTAGAGATTCAAGAGCGTCTTGATCTTCCAGAAAATATCGGTATTCTCGAAGATGCCGGTGAAGTTCTCGGCGCCGGGTCCGAAGGCATAAACCGGAACCATTACGCCGCTGTGTCCGCCCGTCGAGAACTTGCAGACGATCTTGCCTTCATTCAGGTCGCCATCAACAAGCGTAAGGCCACCGGTCTCATGGTCGGCGGTAATAACGACCAGCGTCTCGCCGTCCTGGGCAGCCCACTCCAGGATCCGGCCGATTGTCCGGTCGAAGTCGTGAGTTTCCTGCATCAGCATGTCCAGGTCATTGAAATGGCCGTAGTCGTCCAGTTGCGAACCCTCGATCATCAGGAAGAAGCCGTTGGGGTTCTGGTTAAGCAGCTCGATACCTTTCATGGAGGCTCGTGCCAGCAGATCGCCACGAACGGCGGGAACAGGTGTATCGACCGTGTCCGCTACGCAGAATACTTTTCCTTTTTGGATATTGGCCAGTTCATCCCAGCTTCTTGGGGTTTGATATCCCTTGTCTCGTAACTCCTTGAAGAGGTC
>USAD01000231.1 GCA_900552415.1 uncultured Parabacteroides sp. | reverse complement strand
GCCGTTGGCGATCCGTCACATTTGGCAACGCTTTGCCGATAGCTGGCTGACAAACGAAAGCCAAGAGCTGCTGAAGGAATGGGAAGCCATCAAGAAAGCTTTGGAGCATAAGCCTTTCCATCCCGAGAGCGAGGCCTATCGCCGTTTCATCAATCAAACTTTGTTAAAGATTGAGCGAATTAACCAGAAATTTCCGTTCTTTGACACCGCAAAAGAAAAAGCAATCGTACAGACAAAAGGAATAAGGTAATGGAATACGCGATTAAAGATATAGCGCAAATCATCAAGGCGACCACCAATCGACTGCATGATGACACCATCAGCATCCTGTTGACAGACAGTCGTCGCTTGTCTTTTCCGGAAAAGAGCCTGTTCTTCGCCCTGACAACCAAGACGAACGACGGGCATAAGTTCATACCGGAATTATATAACCTCAGGGTTCGCAATTTCGTGGTCAGCGAGATGCTGCCTGAGTTTCACCAGCTGGAGGGCGCGAATTTCCTGATTGTCAAAGACCCCTTGCGAGCCTTGCAGAAGCTGGCTGCCTATCACCGTAAACGGTTTCACATTCCGGTGATCGGTATTACGGGCAGTAACGGAAAGACGATCGTCAAGGAGTTCCTTTATCAGCTGCTCCATAACGAGTTCAATATTGTCCGGTCGCCCCGGAGTTATAATTCACAGCTGGGTGTTCCGCTCTCCGTTTGGCAGATGAACGATAAGAATACGTTGGGTATTTTCGAGGCCGGTATCTCGCAACCGGATGAGATGGAGAACTTGCAGCCGATTATCGCGCCGACCATTGGTATTATAACCAACATTGGCGAGGCGCACCAGGAGAATTTCATTTCTCCAGCGCAGAAATGTCTGGAGAAACTCTCTCTCTTCAATGATTGCGAGGCGATCATATACGACGGCGATGACGCCTTTATCGCCAATTGTATTGAGTCGGCTTGCCTGTCGCACAAGGCCATCGCCTGGAGCCGAACCGATTCGGAGGCGCCGCTCTTCATCGAATCTATTCAGAAAGGAAAGAACGAGACGGTTATCCATTGTACGCTGTTGGGATTCACCCGGACCGTTACGATTCCCTTTACCGACGATGCCTCGATAGAGAACGTTATCCATTGTCTGGCCGTGATGCTTTACTTGAAGCCTACCTGCGCCAACGACGTTGCCAAGTTCTCGCAACTGGAGCCGGTCGATATGCGTCTCGACGTGAAGGAGGGCATTAACAACTGCTTGCTCATTAACGATACTTATAATTCGGATATCAACTCGTTGGATATTGCGCTCGATTTCCTGCAAAGCCGCAAGGAAAGGGAAGACCAGAAATGCACGCTGATCCTCTCCGACATACTCCAGTCGGGTATGTTGCCGAAGTTGCTTTATAAGAAGGTGGCCGACCTGATCCGCCGGAAGAAGGTGGACCGTATCATCGGTATTGGTCGCGACCTGCCGGAATATGGGTCGATCTTTGAGATCGAGAAGGATTTCTTCCAGACAACCGACGAGTTTCTGCAGTCTCCCGTGGTCAAGGATTTCCATAATGAGCTGATCTTGATCAAGGGCTCCAGGAAATTCCATTTTGAGCGGATTGCCGATCTTCTGGAGAAGAAGGTGCACGAGACTATCCTGGAGGTCAACCTTGACGCGATTGTACATAACTTCAATTATTATCGTTCGAAACTGAAACCGGAGACGAAGATGGTCTGCATGGTGAAGGCCTTTGGCTATGGTGCCGGTTATTACGAATTGGCCAAGACTTTGCAGGAACATCGTTGCGATTATCTGGCTGTCGCCGTGGCCGACGAGGGTGCCGCTCTTCGTGAGGCGGGTATCTCGATTCCGATTATCATCATGAACCCGGAGTTCAGCAGTTTCAACGTACTGTTCGAGAACCAGCTTGAGCCGGAGGTTTACAGTTTCCGCTTGCTTGACGCTTTGATCAAGGAGACGGAGAAACGAGGCATTACGGGATATCCGGTGCACATCAAGATCGACACAGGCATGCACCGGCTCGGTTTCCAGCCACGTGATGTCGCCGCTATTGTTGAGCGACTGAAAGGTCAGACCGGCCTCGTGGCCCGTTCCATCTTCTCGCACCTGGTTGGTAGTGATTCTTTCATCTTCGATGAGTTCACTCACGGTCAATTGGACAAGTTTACTCAGGCGGCGCGTGAATTGGAGGAGGGCCTAGGCCATACTGTTATCAAGCATATCCTGAACTCCGCGGGCATTGAGCGTTTCGCCGACTATCAGATGGACATGGTGCGTCTTGGCATCGGCCTGTATGGTATCAGTGCCTCAGGGCAGAAAGGGTTGCGCAATGTCAGTACCTTGCGGACAACAATCTTGCAGATCCAGGAGGTGCCGGCAGGCGATTCGATCGGCTACAGCCGTAAGAGCTACGTTGATCGTGACTCCCGGATCGCGATTATACCGATCGGTTACGCCGATGGCCTCGACCGTCATTTCAGTAACGGACAGGGTGTTGTGGTGATCAACGGCCAAAGATGTCCGATTATCGGTAACATCTGTATGGATGCCTGCATGATCGACGTGACCGATATCGACGCCAAGGAGGGCGACAGTGTGGTTGTCTTCGGCGATGAGCTGCCCGTTACCGAACTGGCCGAAAAGCTGAAGACCATCCCTTATGAGATCCTGACCTCCGTGTCACCACGTGTCAAACGGGTTTATTATAGGGAATAAACGATAGATTATAAGCAAAATAAGACTCAATGAATTATTTATCCATTGGCCTTCTGGCCACCAGCCTATACGCCGGCGGCGTGATGGCACAACGGACCATTGTCGAGATCGAGCCGGAAGCGGCGGTACAGCAAGAATCCGGTAAAGTGTTGAAACGGAAAGTGGCGATCGGTCGTTTCTCGAACGAGACCCAATACGCTAAAGGGCTCTTTTACGATAAGGAGAACGACCCGATGGGCCGTCAAGCATCGGATATCCTCTCCACTCGGTTAGCCGCTTCGGGCAAGTTCCTCTTGCTCGAGCGGAACGATCTTGACAAGCTTCAAGAGGAAAACCAGTTAAACAAGTCCGACTTGCAGAAAATCGGGGCGGATTATCTTATCTTGGGATCAATCACCCAGTTTGGCCGTAAAGACGTAGGCAATCAGCGAGTCTTCTCGAGTACAAAATCGCAGATCGTCGAAGCGGCGGTCAGCATACGCCTGGTTGACGTGAAAACAGGGCTGATCATCTATTCCGATGAGGCGAAAGGTGAGGCGGAGCTCAAGACTAAGGAGACATTGGGTGTCGGTGGCAAGGCAGGATTCGACGCGACCCTGAGCGACAAGGCTATCTCGGCCGCTATCTCCAAGCTGGTCGAGAATGTCATCAATAAATGTACGGATGCGCCTTGGCGGGCTTATATTCTGGCGGCCGATGAGAATGGCGTGATTATTTCGGGAGGCGCAAGCCAGGGAATCAGTGTCGGCGACCGCTTTGCGGTTAAGACGCGTGGTAAGCAGGTTACCAATCCTCAGACCGGTATTCAATTCGAGTTGCCGGGAAAGGTCATCGGTCAGGTAAAAGTCGAGGCGGTGCAAGGCAATACGCCAGAGACGGAATTCTCGTTGGTTTCAGTCACCGAGGGTGAGATAGATCCCACACAGTTGAATAATTATTATATAGAGGAGATCCAACCATGAGAAGAAGAACATTTATTCCCCTATTGATTAGTGCGGTCCTTGGCCTGTCCGGCTGTAAGGTAGGAAACATGACCTCATCACATGGACAAGCCGATCAGGCTTATATCTATTTGGCTTCAAATCGGAAATATAAGGATATGGCTCAGGTCGTGATCGATAACCAGACCCGGTTCGACGCTAAGGTCAACAAGGAGAAGAAGCATCAGGTAAAAGGCGAGACTTACGCTGTGGCAACGGGTAAACGACATATTAAAGTGTTGTATCATAATCAGGTTGTCTATGAGCGAACGGTCTTTCTGGCCGCTCAGGAAACACATCAAATCATGTTGCCATGAATATTGGGATTTGGAAATATGGTGTGGCAGGACTGGCCTTGATCTTTCTCGCTTCATGCGGAACGACCTCTACGCAACAGAAGCGTCTTTATTCGTGGGGTGATTATCGGGTTACTTCTTATGACTATTATAAGAGCCTGACACCCGAAGCCAGCGCTAAATTGAAGGCGACCCTCGAGCGGATGATCAATCAGCCGGGTGGTCTTCGCCAGACGGTTCCTCCCGGTACTTATGCCGAATACGGTTATCTGCTTGGAATGGAAGGTAAACATGAGGAGGCAATCAAGATGTTTGAGAGAGAGATGGCCCTCTATCCGGAGTCGGCCCCATTTATGCGACACATGATAAAAAGATTGGAACCATGAGATATTATCACCT
>USAD01000230.1 GCA_900552415.1 uncultured Parabacteroides sp. | reverse complement strand
TGAGGCCTTCTTGCCTTGCCGTATCGGCGACTGGGAAGATGGTGGTCTTTGGCAGAACCTGTTCCTGCACAACTGGGTCATCCCCAGGTTGAAATCGAAGTCCTTGGTCTGGACCAGGCCGGCGTTGATCGCCAACTCGATACCCGTATTGGTCATCTCACCCATATTGGCCAGCAACGACGGATAAACGAACGGGGGAACAGGGACGTCATACATATAAAGCATATCGCTTGTCTTGGAACGGTACCAATCCGCGGTCAACGAATAACGGCCATTCATGACACCAAAATCAACACCGACATCGAACGTTTTCTTTACCTCCCAACGCAAATCCGGGTTCGCGTTACGCAAGATCGCGTAAGTTGCCATAGGCGAACCACCCAGAGAGGTCAATCCTGACGGTTGGTAAAGAGCCAACGAGTTGTAAGCGGCAATAGCGTCCTGGTTACCGGTCAAACCGTAACCCGCACGGAGTTTCAAGTTGCTCAACCAATCCACATCCTCCATGAAGGCCTCCTCGTTGATCACCCACGCGAGTGAAGCGGACGGGAAGAAACCCCACTTGTTCTCTGAACCCAGCT
The DNA here is from genome assembly GCA_900552415.1 of uncultured Parabacteroides sp. Lineage (GTDB taxonomy): Bacteria > Bacteroidota > Bacteroidia > Bacteroidales > Tannerellaceae > Parabacteroides > Parabacteroides intestinipullorum. The sequence continues at coordinate 3,838 of USAD01000230.1, read as the reverse complement.
TAGAGGAACCATCGGCACGGAGGTTGGCCGTAACGATGTAACGGTTGTCATACATATAGTTCACACGAGCCATGAAAGAGGCGATACGGTTCTCGTTCTCAAACGACTCAACATCACCATATTTCACGTCACCACCAGCTTTCAGGTTGTTGTAGGTGAAATAGTCTGTCTCGTAAGCGTGTGACTTAGCCGTGAAACCGGTATAATGATATTTCTGGCCCTCAACCAACGCCAAAGCGTCGAAATGATGCTTCTCATTGAAATCCTTCGTATAGGTCAACTGGATGTTACCCCATCAAGATGTTCTGCTTGTTGTCTACGCGCTCAGCGTGACCGCCATCCGCCATACTGGCCTTGATGTCTTTCGGAAAATAACGCTTGTTCTCCTTAACATTATATGTATAAGAACCGAACGCGCTCAACTTCAAGCCATCGAGGATCGTATAAGTCAAACGGCCATGAACGTTCACGTATGCGTTGATCTCGCGGTCATTGATCTCCAAACGGCCCATTGGGTTCTGGATCTCGTTAGCCATCGGGTCCTCATCCCATACACCCTCAGAGTTCTTGAATGTCGGGAAAGTCGGGTTGAAAGAAGCGGCTGAATAGAAAGTCTTCTCATAGTCGTTCGTGTAATCAACCTCCTTCAACGAACCGAACATACCAAACTCCAATTTCAGCTTATTGTTAAACATATTCTGTGTAGCGTCCAACTTGGCCGTATAGTTACGAGAGCCACTGTTCTTGATGATACCCTGCTGGTCGATCAAGCCGACAGAAGCACGGTAGTTTGAATCATCATTACCGGCGCCAAACGACAAGTTGTGATTCTGGGTATAACCTAACTGCTCGATCTCATCAAACCAGTTTGAGTTGTAACCCTTGTCGTTCGTCGTGATACCCAGCTTCTGAGCTGTCGCACGGTATTGGTCAGCTGAAAGCATGTCGAGGTTCTTGTAAACCGTACTTACGCCATAATTACCGTTATAGCTCAAGGTCTTCACACCGTTCTTACCCTTTACGGTCGTTACGACGATAACACCGGAAGCACCACGAGAACCATACTGAGCTGTCTCAGACGCGTCCTTCAAGATCGTGAAGGTCTCGATATCCGCAGGAGCGATCGCGTTCAACATCGACAAGTCACCAAAGACACCATCGATGATTACCAACGGGTCGTTACCACCAGAAAGAGAGGTCGTACCACGCACACGAATAGAAGGCGTAGAAGCAGGGTCACCACCAGTCTGTGTCACAACGACACCGGCAACCTTACCCTTGATGGACTCCAACGGATTGTTGACAACACCCTGGTTCATATCCTCTTTCTTGATGCGCTCGACAGCACCAGAAATCGTACGCTTGCTACCAGTAGCGTAACCAACGACAACCACCTCATCCAAGGCTTCCATGTCCTCACTTAAAACAATATTGAAATCATTCTGGCCGGCCAAAGGAATCTCTTGTGTCTTATAACCAATGTAAGAGATCACCAACACGGCATCATTAGAGGTCGGGGTCAACACGAAATTACCATCGAAATCGGTAATCGTACCATTTGTCGTACCCTTCTCAAGCACACTGGCGCCAATAATCGGATCGCCCAACTTCGCGTCTTTCACCACACCCTTAATGGTCGGGGACTGCGCGAAACCACTCACCGCTAAGAGGACACCCACCAAAAGGAGGATCAGGCCTCTCGCCTCGCTAAACAGAAAATGTTTTTTCATGTTCACTTTTCATTAAGATTAATAATAACACTTCTCTTCTAAAATTCTCCCAAATAAATAAACCTTACAATCTTTTTAACCTTTGCGACTAATCTTTCACGGTATTAATAGAATCTCGTAAAGCAGGTTCTCCTTTACCTAAAATTAAACTCATCGCAAAAGTAGATGGATTCAAGATCCTTTTTTCGTCATATAAAGAAAATATAAATCTATCAAATAAGCAAATATTTATATAACAATGAAATAACTTTTTTCAAAGAGTAAAAAATATAAAGTACCTAACAAGTATAAAAAGGGAGAAAAATGATTTTTAGCAACATTTTTTACTTATCTTTGCGCATCACTAATTAATAAGACGCTAAAAAAGGATGCTTAAGTTTAAATATTTTTTACATCTTATTGGGTTAACGCTTCCCTTCTTCTGCGTGATTGCTTGGGGAGCGACACCAATCTCATCCTCGACAAAGGATATCTTGAAACAGCTCGACAAAACCCTGGCTGAAGAGACACTCTACACACAAGAAAAGGAAAAAGAGATCGACCAGCTGAAAGCTCGTTTGCCTCAAGCGACCGAAGCGGAACGGTATTCTATTTTCAACGGCCTTTTCGATGCCTATAAGAAATACCAAACCGATTCGGCCCTTCACTATGTGGATCTCAAGGAGGAACTCCTGCTCCTCCACCCTGCGCTCGCCCCGATCGAGGAGGTTCAAATGAACCGGGTTGAGGAATTAAGTCTCATGGGTATGTACAAAGAGGCGCTCGACATCCTCGAAGGGATAGACACACGTCACCTCACGACACCTGAGCTGCGTGTCGGCTATTATCACCAATACCGTTCTCTATACGGTTATATGGCGGACTATTGCCCGACTCCCAAAGAGAAACAGACCTATTTCGAGCGTACCAATGCCTATCGGGATACCTTGATCTCTATCCATAAGACAATGGATCAAAATTCCCTTCTGTTGACCCAATCCGAGCAATTGATCATTAAGGGAGAATACCAAAAAGCGATCGACGCCATTCTTCCCGCTTTCGAGGCACATAAGACCAATGACATCCGCCTGTCCGGACTTTTAGCCTACAATCTCTCGGAGGCCTATCGGGGTCTCGACGACGAGGAGCGTCAAATCTATTTCCTGGCCTACTCAGCCATGAGTGATATCCAGTTGGCCATAAAGGAATATATCGCTCTTCCACGACTGGCGCAAATCCTATTTTCCAGAGGCGATATCGACCGGGCACATGCCTACCTCAACCAAAGCATGCGCGACGCTGTCTTCTGTGGCGCACGGCTGCGCACGATGGAGGTGACCGAGATCTATCCGATCGTCAGCGAGGCCTACAAAATCAAGGAGAGAGGAAACCAAAAGGTGCAGAACCTGCTGCTGCTCTGCTTCACTGTCCTGATCCTTTTCCTGATCGGTACGACCATTTATATCTACCGCCAGATGAAGAAGATCGCCGAGGCACGTCATGACTTGGCGAGAGCCAACGAACAGTTAGTACACGTGAACGAGGAGCTGTCACAATCGAATCTCATCAAACAACAATACATCGCACACTACCTCGACCAGTGCACCATGTATCTTGACAAGCTAGAGGACTATCGGCGCTCATTAGCCAATCTGGCTATCAGTTCCAAGATCAACGAGCTTTTCAAGGCCATAAAGTCCGAACGCTTCATAGAAGAGGAACGGGCCAAATTCTATCGCAGTTTCGATGAGACCTTCCTCAACCTCTTCCCTAATTTTGTGGAGTCGTTTAACGCCCTCCTGATTGAGGAAGAACGGATACATCCCAAACCCGGCGAGCTTCTCTCGCCCGAGTTGCGCATCTTCGCCCTCATCCGATTGGGCATCACCGACAGCAACAAGATCGCCCGTTTCCTGCGCTACTCGCTCAACACGATCTACATCTACCGAAGCAAAGTCCGCAACAAGGCTTTAGGCGACAAGAACCTGTTCGACCAGGAGGTGATGAGGATAAAATAAAATGTAAGAAAGTAGGTCCGAACGGCGCATCCGCCTCTATATCTAAATAATCATAATCAGTCAAAATTACAACCTGTTTCAAAAAGAGACGTGATGAATCAAAAGACGTGA
>USAD01000229.1 GCA_900552415.1 uncultured Parabacteroides sp. | reverse complement strand
GCAGATTCGCAAGAAGGGCTACCTCAACGTGCGGGTCGACGGCGAATTGCGGGAGATTACCCATGGCATGAAGCTCGATCGCTATAAGATGCACAGCGTAGAGGTTGTCATTGATAAGCTGGTAGTCGCCGCCTCCGACGAGCGACGGTTGAAGGAGAGTTTGAAGGTGGCGATGAAGCAGGGCGATGGCCTGGTGCTGGTGCTTGACGCGGATACTCAGGAGATCCGTCATTACAGCCGGCGCTTGATGGATCCGGTTACGGGTCTTTCCTACAGTGAGCCGGCACCCCACAATTTCTCGTTTAACTCGCCCTATGGCGCTTGCCCGAAATGTAAGGGTTTGGGTCAGGTGAATCTGCTTGATATGGATAAGATCGTGCCCGATCCCTCGTTGAGTATTTATGCGGGTGGTATCGTGGCTTTGGGCAAGTATAAGAATTCATTGATATTTTGGCAAATCGACGCGATATGTGAGAAGCATGGTGTGACGTTGAAGACGCCGATTCGCGATATCCCGGCTGAGGCGATGGATGAGATCATGAATGGAACCGACGAGCGGCTTCGCATTAAGGCTGAGTCGTTGGGCGTTTCCAATTATTTCCTCAGTTATGAGGGCGTGGCCAAATACATTCTCATGCAACAGGAGACGGAGGCCTCGGCTACAGCCCAGAAATGGGCGGAACAGTTTATCAAGACTGCCGTTTGCCCTGAGTGTCATGGCCAGCGTTTGAACAAGGAGGCTTTGCATTATCGCATTGATGGGAAGAATATCGCCGATCTCGCGTCGATGGATATTGAGGAACTGGCCGGATGGCTGGATGGCGTGGAGGATCGGATGGATCCGAAACAGCGGACAATCGCTACCGAGATCTTGAAGGAGATCCGTGCGCGTCTCCATTTCCTGTTGGAGGTGGGATTGGATTATTTGGCTCTCAATCGGGCCTCGGCAACGTTGTCGGGCGGTGAGAGCCAGCGTATCCGGTTGGCGACCCAGATCGGCAGTCAGCTGGTGAACGTGCTCTATATCCTTGATGAGCCCAGTATTGGTTTGCATCAGCGGGACAATGTCCGGCTGATCAACTCGCTCAAGGAATTGCGTGATCTGGGCAATTCGGTGATCGTGGTCGAGCACGACAAGGACATGATGCTGAATGCCGATTATATTGTCGATATGGGACCAAAGGCGGGGCGCTTGGGTGGCGAGGTGGTATTTGCCGGAACGCCTGCCGAGATGCTTCAAAAGGATACGCTTACCTCACGCTATTTGAATCATCGGCAAGAGATCGCTGTCCCGGCGACACGGCGGGAGGGTAACGGACATTGGCTGACTTTGCGTGGGGCGACAGGCAACACGCTGAAGCATGTGGATGTCTCGTTTCCGTTGGGGACGCTGATCTGCGTCACTGGCGTGTCGGGAAGCGGCAAGTCGACCTTGATCAACCAAACCTTGCGCCCGATCTTGAGCCGTCGGTTCTATCGCTCGCTCGAGGATCCGTTGCCATATGATTCGATTGAGGGCGTGGAGTTTATTGATAAGATCGTGGATGTCGACCAGTCGCCGATCGGACGGTCGCCCCGGAGCAATCCGGCGACTTATACCGGTGTCTTCTCGGATATCCGCAATCTCTTTGTCGAATTGCCGGAGTCAAAGATGCGAGGCTATAAGCCGGGACGTTTCTCGTTTAATGTCTCTGGTGGACGTTGCGAGACCTGCAAGGGTAATGGTTATAAGACAATCGAGATGAATTTCCTGCCCGACGTGCTGGTGCCTTGCGAGGATTGCCACGGCAAGCGTTACAATCGTGAGACGCTGGAGGTTCGTTATCGGGGTAAGTCGATCGCCGATGTGCTCGACATGACAATTAACATGGCGGTTGAGTTTTTCGAGAATATCCCGTCGATCCTCTCGAAAATCAAGGTCTTGCAGGATGTTGGTCTGGGTTATATCAAGCTGGGGCAGCCTTCTACAACCCTGTCGGGTGGCGAGAGCCAACGTATTAAGCTGGCGGCCGAGTTGGCCAAACGCGATACGGGCAAGACACTCTATATTCTCGATGAGCCGACAACCGGTTTGCATTTCGAGGATATCCGGGTTCTCTTGGGCGTATTGAACAAGTTGGTCGACAAGGGCAATACCATCATTGTGATCGAGCATAACCTCGACGTGATCAAGTGTGCCGATTACGTGATCGACATGGGGCCCGAGGGCGGGCGAAAAGGTGGGCAATTATTGTTTGCCGGTACGCCCGAGGCGCTGGCCGAGAGCGGGAAGGGCTTTACGGCGCCTTTCCTGAAAGAGGAATTATCTAGTTTTAAGGAGAACAAGCAGAAATGAAGAATCCGATACAAATGATCAAGCAGTGCGTTGAGAAGGAGGAGCCTTACTTCGTTTTGCGAGGGCAGGATCTCTGCGCTCTGGCGGCTATCGAGACCTATTATGAAGAGGTCCGGAAACATGTGAGCAATCCCTATTTCATCGAGGAGATCGAGGAGATCATGAAAGATTTCCGGGCTTATCGAGAAGAGGTTGAGAAGACAAAAATACCTGATTGAAAGGCATTATGGAAGATACTTACAAGACGATCAAGGCGCCCTCGGAGGGTTATTATACGGAGAAACGAAGCCGTTTCCTCTCGTTTGCCATGCCCGTACGGACGGTCGAGGAGGTAAAGGAACAGGTGGACAGCTATCGTAAGCGATTCTATGATGCCCGCCACGTTTGTTGGGCCTATATGCTTGGTCCCGAGCGGAAACAGTTTCGGGCGAATGATGATGGCGAGCCCTCATCAACCGCAGGAAAACCGATCCTCGGACAGATCAACTCCAACGAGCTGACCGATATCCTGGTGATCGTGGTGCGCTATTTTGGCGGGATCGAGCTGGGAACGAGTGGACTGATCGTGGCCTATCGGACCGCTGCCGCCGAGGCGATCGCCGCCGCTGAGGTCGAGACACGCACGGTCGATGAGGTGATCACCGTGGCTTTCGAGTATCCTTATCTCAACAGCGTCATGCGTATTGTCAAGGAGGATCATCCCATCGTCCTCTCACAAAAGTTCGAGATGGACTGTGAGATGACGCTCCAGATCCGCAAGGGCGAGGCGGAGCGGTTGAAGAGCCGCTTGCGAAAGGTGGAGACCGCCTATCTGAAGGAAGATGAGCCCAGCGCCGACGTGTGACGAATCTCGTCCGTTATTAATGTTTAATTTAGTTTAAATGATTATCTTCGCGTCAGGTAGAAAATGTTAAACCGGAGCGTAGATTATGACGTCCTCCTAAATCTAATTTATTCATTGAGATGGATCGAGCGATTAAAGTTATCTTAAAACCATTGAAGCGTTTCGCTATTCAGAAGCCGAACGCGAGTCTGTTACTGTTTGGCGCGACAATCGTCGCCATGATCTTGGCCAACTCCCCTTGGTCGGAGTCCTATCACCGATTATTAGCCTTCCCGATTGATTTCCATGTCGGCGGTTTCGATTTCTTCGCCCATCACGGCGAGCCCATGTCGATGTTGGCCTTTGTCAACGACGCGTTGATGGCGGTCTTCTTCTTCACGATCGGTCTGGAGATCAAGCAGGAGGTTTTGATTGGCGAGTTAAGCTCGTTCCGGAAGGCATTGTTGCCGATTGTCGCCGCTTGCGGTGGTATGATCGTCCCGGTTTTGTTTTATCTTTTGGTTTGTGGCGAAAGCCCCGAGGCGAATGGCGCGGCAATCCCGATGGCGACGGACATCGCGTTCGCCCTGGCGGTGCTGGGCCTGTTGGGCAAGCGGGTTCCGCTGAGTATGCGTATCTTCCTGACTGCCTTGGCGGTGGTCGATGATATCGGTGGTATCATCATCATCGCCCTGTTCTATAGCGGACATATCGCTTTCCAGCCGTTGCTGATCTCGCTGGTGATCCTGGCTGTCCTGTATCTCGGCGGCAAGATGCGGATCTATAACCGGTTGTTCTATTATGCGTTTGGTTTCGTGGTTTGGTTGTTGTTCCTCGAGTCCGGAATTCACCCGACGATCGCTGGCGTGTTGGTCGCTTTCACGGTTCCGGCCCGTCCGGTGGTGAAGCTGGAGGCTTTCACGGAAGATATGACGGACCTGTTGTCCATGTTGGACAGCAATGAGGTGAAGTCTTGCAAGCGTGCCTCTGTCCTGTCGTCGATGCAGATCCAGGTGCTGAACAATATCCATATGTTGACGGACAAGACGATCAGCCCGTTGCAGACAATTACGGATCGCCTGCATCCGATGGTCAGCTACGTGATCCTGCCTCTCTTCGCTTTCGTGAATGCGGGTGTCACTTTTGGCGATATCCAGCCGGCGAGCCTGGTGAACGTGCCTTTGGCGGTGTTCGTCGGCTTGTTCTTGGGTAAGACGTTGGGTATTTTTGTCTTCTCTTATCTTTTTGCCTCTTCGCCTCTCTCTTCCATGCCGAAGGGGATGAGCAAGCGCACGTTGATCGGTGTCTCCATGTTGGGTGGTATC
>USAD01000228.1 GCA_900552415.1 uncultured Parabacteroides sp. | reverse complement strand
TGCATCTGCCCCATGGGACAAAAGATGCGGAGGATAGGGACCAAACGCGTGAAAACCGCATCCGGATATGTCAGCGAAAATGCCAGGTACAGAGCCGTCAGATGTGAGGGCTGCCCGCTAAGATGCCGATGCTTTAAAGCAAAGGGGGACAGGACGATTGAACTGAACCACAGGCTCAGGAGATACAGGCAAAAAGCCAAAGGGCTGCTCTGCTCCGGGGAAGGCCTGAAACACAGGGGACAGCGATGTATAGAGCCGGAAGCCGTGTTCGGACAAATGAAAAACAATATGAACTACAAGCGTTTCCGCCATTTTGGGAAGGACAAGGCCTTCATGGACTTTTCCTTCTTTGCCATTGCCTTCAATATAAAAAAGATGTGCGCCAAGATGGAAAAAGGAGGTATTGGCTGGCTGACTGAACTGCTTTATGGGCTTGCCATCGCCATATTCAGATGTTGGGGACACATAAATCAGAGAAATCTCCAAAATATCGCAGCTTAAAGTACATGAACCGATTTTTATGGCTAACGAAAAAAAGAAGGTGCATCGTGCATTACGACACACCCTCATTGTGATAGGCCACACGACCGATCCTGTAAGCTCACACATACGCACGTGAAGGGCTACACGTACTATTGTGATACAAAAGACCGGCAAAGCACCTCTTTTCGTTCATGGCAATGCCATTCAAAAGTATCATTCAGAATGTAGGTTCCGCAGCGGATCCTCATGCATGGCCCGCCAACTACGGCAAGAGATCGTCAACACTGTTACGGAGGCCACCAGCAGGAAGGCAAGTGGCCATATCCACCAATAGAGCGGAACCCGATAGGCGAATCGTGACAACCAATCCGACACGAAATGCCAAGCGAGTGGTGCTGCCAGCGCAAAACAAAACAGTTGTCTTTTGAGATAGGTCAGATTAAAAGCGAATACAACCTGCCCAGCCGTGGCACCAAAAACCCGACGAATCGCGATTGCCTGCCGCCTACACTCGCATTCGAACACCACGGCTCCAAAAACGCCCACTATTGAGAGCAAAATAGCGACCAAGCAGAAAAGGGCGACCAACAAGCTCTCGTCCGCCTCACGAACATAGGCTTCACGAATCGCCTCAACCATCGGGAGTACCTCAAACGAGGTCTCACCATCCAATACTGCCAACGTCTCATGCGCATGAGCGATCGCTACAGCTTGATCCGCTCCAGCCCGCAGCCGCACGTAAGCCACGTCATAATAATTGCCCTCTTGCCCCCATTGATATTTTCCCCAAAGGTAAAAGGCCATTGGTGAGACTTCTTGCCTTAGCGAAGCAAACTTTACATCAGGAACGAATCCAATTATCTCCGCTCCCTCGATCTTATCACCCACCTTCAGATCATAAAGAGCACGGGCCTTTTCATTGAAAAGATAGCATCCCGTACTTTTCAGCTCATCCTCAGGACGAAAATCACGCCCGGCCTCAAGCTTGATCCCCATCACGTCAAGAAAATCGGATGAGACAGGCAGGCACTGGAACATAATCGAGCGATCGCCCAACGGCCGGCTCCAACCCATGTATTGATCCTGGCTTCCCAAAAGGAATTGAGAAAAGGCGACTCCTTCCACCTCCGGATATTGCCTCAAACGATCGACTAGAGCTGACCGATCTCGATTGATCTTCTCATTGAGGCGAACTACAAGCGTTTGATCTCGCTCATAGCCTAATGAGGCATGGCGTATATAATAATTTTGAGCGTACATGAAAAAACTAGTAATCACCAAGGTGAAAGCAACTAAAAACTGGAATTCCAGCAACAGGTCACGAGTTCGTCGACCCGCTGGAGACAAACCAAAATTCCCTTTCAGCACCAAAGCTGGCGTAAAGGCTGTCGCATAATAAGCGGGATAAATTCCAACCAACAAACCGAACAGAAGGGCGATCAAGCCCACACCTAACACGATCATCAATCGATTATCCACAGGCAATGTCCAATCGACCAACGAGACCAACGATGTCCGGCTGACAATATATAATAATCCCAATGAGATTAGATACGCAAGAAAAGAGACCACAACCGTCTCCAGCACCAAAACTCCACGCAGCAGCCGATCAGAACAACCTAATACCCTTTGGATATTGATGACCCGTAAACGCATTGGAGCAAGAGCTAAACTATAATTCATAAAATTAACGCCAGCCACCAACAGCACCACAAAAGCAACCGACAACAAGATAGCGATCGTTTGGCGACTCGCTTTCGGAAAAGTATCAAAATCCACATGCTCCAAGAAATGTAATGCTCGTAAGGATGTCAGGCGCATATTGAAAGCATCCGGCCCTTCGCCAAACAAACCACTTGCCATTATCTTCGTCCTGTCAAGGTTCTCCATAAAATTCGCCAAGACATCCGCCTCTTTAGCGGTATCATCAAACCTTACGAAACAATAGTAACTCCAATTCTCCCAATCATCGAAAGCCTCCTGAGGATGCATCGAGGTATAGATCACATTACGCAAGGAGGAATTACCCGGAAAGTCCTTATAGACTCCCTCGACTACCAACATCGCGCCTGAAGCACCAGACAAGCGCAACGACTGGCCAACCGCTTCCACCGTGCCAAACAACCGGCGGGCCATGCTCTCAGGAATAAGGAGACTGTTTGGCTTGTCGAACGAACGTCCGTCGCCCGCCAACATCTCGAACCGAAATACTCTCAAGACGCTAGGCGTCACGCTCAAAATTTCCTCCTCATAGGTTCGCCGAGCATCTTCTGTTCCAATCTCAAATGAAAGCCTGTTTGGCCAAGCCGACAACAGACAACCACTCACCACATGAGGCGATGATTCAACAAAGGTTCGTGCCAAAGGACGACAAACAATAGCCTGCGAACTTTTAGGCTGAACCACATCCAGACGATAGATCGAACGAGCATCCGGCTGGCAAGCATCAAATCCTAAATCATAACCAACTTGGATCATGATCAAAATAAAGACAACAAACGCAACACTCAACCCCAACAAACTCAGCCCTAACGAGAGACGAAAACGGCGCGACGCATCCAGGAAATTTCGGAACAGTGCTTTCATGGTGTGGTCCTCCTTCCTTATATTATTGAATAGCTATGCCGTTGTAGGAATATTATTGAATAGCTATGCCGTTGTAGGACTTACCGCCTCGCCATTCTTCCCTAACGAGACCAAGCCACCCATCGCACCTAAGTTCATCGTATCAAGTGCCGAGCTAGGAACAATAACCATCGAGCCCTTCTCCTTCAAACCCTCGAAGAGCATATTCATACCACGCAGATGGAGAGCAACTGGATTATCCGTATATTTCTGGCTGGCTTGCGCAAACTTCTCCGCAATCTCAGTTTCCGCTGTACCCAAGATCACACGAGCCCGACGCTCACGCTCAGCCTGCGCCTCCTTACTCATCGCTTCAGCCAAATCTTGTGGAATAGCGATATCCTTAATACCTACCGTTTGACAAGTAATACCCCACGGACTGGTACTTTGATCGAGAACATGTTGCAAATCGTCCGCAATCTTATCCCGTTCTTGCAAAAGCTCCGACAATTCATGCTTACCGATCGTATCACGAAGCCCTGTTTGCGCAATATGCTCAATGGCCTTCTGATATTCCTGAACCTCGAGAGCAGCTTTCTCCACATCCCAAACCGTCCAATAAACCACAGCGTCAACATTAACAGGTACCGTATCTTTCGTCAAGGTCTGCTCCGCATTAAAGACACTAACCCGAACTCTCTGATCTATATAAGTCGAAACCGAATCAATGACCGGAATAATCATAAACGGGCCAGGACCTTTCAACCCTTTATATTTTCCCAAACGTAAAACAACCGCTCGCTCCCACTGGTCCGCGACACGAATAGCGGAAGAAACTAACAGGGAAAAAACCAATAAAATGATCAATCCCACCACGCCAACAACAGCCAACAGATACAAACCCACCGATACTAGTACCAGTACGATAAACACGAAAAGGGAAATCGGATTGAACCATCCCTTAGAAATAACATTTGTCGTCATAATCTTATTATTTATTAGATGTTTCTATTTTTTTCAACTCATTCACGATCTCATCAATACTATACCCATAACTCAAAGCAACGGACGAGAACTGCGTACAGATCTCTTTCAACTTGTCCGCTCGCTCTTTCTCGAGAACAACGGCCTTCACCTTACTGATGAAGGTCCCAGAGCCTTGCTGCGTTTCCAAAATATTCTTAATCTCCAATTCCTTATAAGCCTTGGATACCGTATTCAAATTCACCTTCAACTCAACAGCCAACGCCCGAACGGTTGGTAATTGTTCGCCTGGCTTCAACTGTCCCGATGCGATACCAAAGCGGATTTGGTCAATAATCTGCCGATAAATCGGCATACCGCTCGAATAATCCAACAAAAACTTGATCATAAATCTCTCCTATTATAATAAAAGAACATTGTAATATTTATATAGTACAAACATACTACAAATAATCGAACTCGCAAACAAAATCGGACTTTTCTTCCTATAAATTTCTTCATTAGTGTCCACTAAAAAATCATAGAAGTTTTTTGAAATTATTGAAATTCAATTTGTTATAAGTGATTTTAGAGAG
>USAD01000227.1 GCA_900552415.1 uncultured Parabacteroides sp. | reverse complement strand
AAGCCATGACCGACGCGCCCCGCAATACGACTGCCCGGATCTCCTGGTCGGATGAGCTTTGGCATCCCGTGAGGAGGAGTATGAGGATAAAAAATAGAAGATGTTTCATGTTTGTCAATCATTATGGTTCCCATAAAAAGCAATTAGGGATTGCCTCCCGGCAACCCCTAACCAATTTTGTTAACCTTAAATCTAATACTATTATGAAAAAACCACAGCGCAAAAGTACAATTAATACCTATATCCATACAGAATTAATTGCTAATTAATGTTTTGATATAGATAAGAAAAGCTAATGGGAGACAATGTCCCCCATTAGCTTTTTCGCGGTGGCAGGGTATTAGACTTTCGCCAGGTCGTTTTCTGTTACGTAATCGAAATTCTGACGACGGATTACCTCGCGGGCGCTTTCCTGGTTGTTCGTGCGCAGGACCATGATGGCCTTGTCGACAGTCGAGAAGCAGTACATATATTCAATACTGATCCCGGCCTTGGTGAAGCAGGCAAGCGTATGGGCAAAGCTACCAGCCGAGGAGTTGGTGACGATAGCGAGTACCTCGGTCAGGTTGGCACTCACGTTGTGCTCCTTCAGGATGGAGAAGGCCTTTTGTGTATCACTCACGATGATCCGCAGGATTCCGTACTCAGAAGTATCAGCCACGGTGGTGGCAATGATCCGTATGTTGGCTCCGGCGAGGAGCTCCAGTATCTCGCTCAGCTTCCCGTACTTGTTTTCCAGGAAGATGGAAATTTGATTGATGGTCATGATGTCGTATATTTAATGGATTCAACAAAGTTTCCTTAAGTCTTTGACGCGAACGGCCTTGCCCTCACCCGTCGGGAGCGAGCCCTTGGCGACGAGGCGGATGCGCGGCGTGAGCAACAACTCGTCTTTCAGTTGTCGGGTGATCTCTTTCGTGAGGCGTTGCAAAACGCTGTAATCATCGGTGAAGAGATCGCTCAATTCCACCTCGATCAGCATCTCGTCGGAGTTGCCCACCGTCTCGATCGTGATCAGGTAGTTGCTGCCCAGCTCCTTGAAGTTCATCAGGATCTTCTCGATCTGGATCGGGAAGAGATTGACACCCTTCAGGATGATCATATCGTCGCTTCTACCCTTGAAGCGAGCCAGGCGTTTGTGCGTGCGTCCACAAGGACAGTCGCCCGGCAGGATGCAGGTCAGGTCGCGGGTGCGGTAGCGCAAGAGCGGCATCGCCTCGCGGTTGATGGTTGTCAGTACCAATTCGCCGACCTCGCCTTCGGGAACGGGTTCCAATGTCTCCGGATCGATGATTTCGACGATAACATTATCCTCCCAGATGTGAAGACCGTTTTGCTCTTGGCATTCGAACGCGACGCCGGGACCGTTCATCTCCGACATGCCGAAACAGTTGTAGGCCTTGACGCCCAGGAGCTGCTCGATGCGCTTACGCTGCTCCTCCGAGTGTGGCTCGGCACCGATGCAGACGGTGTGCAGCTTCGTGTCCTTACGGGGATCGATACCCATCTCGTACATGACTTCCGCCAGGCGGGTCGCGTAGCTTGGGATGATGTGCAGGCAGGTCGTACCGAAATCGGTGATGAATTTGATCTGCCGTTTGGTGTTTCCCGCCGCCGCCGGAACGGTCAGCGCGCCGAGCCGCTCCGCTCCGTATTGGAAGCCCAATCCACCGGTGAACATGCCGTAGCCCGACGTGTTCTGGAAGACGTCCGTATCCCTGAGCCCTACCATATACATACAGCGGGCCACTTGGTTCGCCCACTCGTCGAGGTCTTTCTTAGAGTGTAAGATAACGGTTGGGTTGCCTGTCGTGCCACTCGAGGAGTGTAACCGCACGCATTCCCGCAAGGGGATGGCGACCAGCCCGAAGGGATAATTATCCCGAAGGTCCTGTTTGGTGGTGAACGGGATTTTTTTCAGGTCGTCGAGCGACTGTATGCTGTCGGCCGTGATGCCGTGTTCCTTGAATACCCTATTATAAAAAGGAGAATGGGCCGCCGCCTCGACGGTTTTTTTCAGTCGTGCCAATTGGAGTTTTTCCAGGTCCTCGCGGCTCATCGTCTCAAGTTCCTCTTGCCAATACATGTTTTTATTTTCCATTGTCGATATTAGATAAGTTTTTAAGCAATTTCTGTTAATTGGTAGCAAAAGTAGCCTTTTTATTTGAAAAAGGAAATTTTGGGGTGGCAATTTCGGGGCAATCTGTTTCCCGCGCCGGCGCATGGCCCGTTTTCCCGGGTCGGAAGCGTCCGGTATTCGTGCGTGACCCGTTTTATCGGGTCGGAAGCGTCTCGCGTCGGCGCGTGGCCCATTTTACCCGGTCGGAAGCGCTGCGCGCCGGCGCGTAGCCCGTTTTACCGGAATGGAAGCTTTACGTGCCGGCGCGTGGCCCGAACGACGCGAAAGGAACAGGCTCGTGGCCGTTCGTGAGGTTGGAATATGAGTAAAGGAGGATAGGTGATGGCTGTCTGTCAATATTGGCCTATCTTATACTTGGTTTGTCTGCTATTTTGTCAGTTGACCTGGGCCTGGCGGTTTTTGGCACTCCATTTGTTAGGTGGATGAATGGTTATTGGCCGGAAAGGCAAACAAGATTGTAAAGGTTTTTTGTTAAGCATATAAATAAAAAAGAAATATAATATGAGCGCGAAGGGAAACATTGGAGTAACATCGGAGAATATATTCCCGATCATTAAGAAATTCTTGTATAGTGATCATGAGATCTTCTTGCGTGAGTTGGTGTCGAACGCTGTCGACGCGACCCAGAAGTTGAAAACATTGGCCTCTGTTGGCGAGTTCAAGGGCGAGATGGGCGACCTGACGGTCCGCGTGAAGTTTGACGACAATACGATCACGATCTCGGATCGTGGTATTGGTATGACGGCCGAGGAGATCGACAAGTACATCAACCAGATCGCCTTCTCGGGCGCTGAGGAGTTCGTCAAGAAATACAAGAACGATGCCGCCGCTATCATCGGTCATTTCGGTTTGGGCTTCTATTCGTCGTTTATGGTCTCTAAGAAGGTGGAGATCGTGACGAAATCATATAAGGAAGGTGCCGTAGCGATGAAGTGGAGTTGCGATGGTACGCCGGAATATACGATGGAGGAGACCGACAAGGCCGATCGTGGTACGGATATCATTCTGTATATCGACGATGAGAACAAGGATTTCCTGAACAAGGAGAAGATCAATGGCCTGCTGACGAAGTACTGCCGTTTCTTGCCGGTCGAGATTGCCTTTGGCAAGAAGCAGGAATGGAAGGACGGCAAGTATGTCGATACCGACCAGGATAACATCATCAACGACACGAAGCCGGCATGGGTTCGCAAGCCGTCGGAATTGAAGGATGAGGATTACAAGAAATTCTATCAGGATCTTTACCCGATGAGCGAGGAGCCGTTGTTCTGGATCCACCTGAACGTGGATTATCCGTTCAACCTGACAGGTATCCTTTACTTCCCGCGCATCAAGAGCAACCTGGATTTGCACCGCAATAAGATCCAGCTCTATTGCAATCAGGTCTTCGTGACCGACTCGGTTGAGGGAATCGTTCCTGAGTTCCTGACCCTGTTGCATGGTGTGCTCGACTCGCCGGATATCCCATTGAACGTCTCTCGTTCTTATTTACAGAGCGACCAGAACGTGAAGAAGATCTCGAGCCACATCACGAAGAAGGTGGCCGATCGTTTGGAGGAGATCTTCAAGACCGACCGGGCTCAATTCGAGGAGAAATGGGACAGCTTGAAACTCTTCATCCAGTATGGTATGTTGACCGACGAGAAGTTCTACGACCGTGCGGTTAAGTTCACTTTGGTGAAGGATGTCGAGGGCAAATATTTCACTCTGGAAGAGTACAAGAACTTGATCAAGGACAACCAGACCGACAAGGATGGCAACTTGATTTATCTTTATACGACCAACAAGGATGAGCAATACAGCTACATCCAGGCCGCGAAGGATAAGGGCTACAGCGTGTTGGAGATGAATGGCCAGCTGGATGTCCACGCTATCGGCCAATTGGAGCAGAAGTTTGAGAAGAGCCGCTTCACTCGTGTTGATGGCGATACGATCGATAACCTGATCCGCAAGGCGGACGCCAACCAGGTGACACTCGACGAGGAGCAGAAGAACGCTTTGCGCGAGGTCTTCAAGAGCCAGTTGCCAAAGGTAGAGAAGGCAGAGTTCTATGTCACTTTCGAGGCTTTGGGCGAGACAGCCAATCCGGTTATCCTGACCCAGTCGGAGTATATGCGCCGTATGCGCGAGATGTCGGCTATGCAGCCGGGCATGTCGTTCTATGGTGAGATGCCGGACAGTTTCAATTTCGTCTTGAACACGGATCACGCCTTGGTTAAGAAGGTCTTGGCGGACGAGGAGACGGCTTGTGCCGAAAGCTTGAAACCGATCTTGGCCGATATCAAGGGCTGGGAGGCTCGTCAGGCGGATTTGCGTGAGAGCCAGAGCAAGAAGAAAGAGGAAGAGATCACGGCCGAGGAGAAGGAGGACATGACCAACACGAACCATAAGCTCGATGAGCTCAGAGGACAGCGTGACCAGATCTTGGCCGACTACGCGAAGGGCAATAACCTGGTCAGCCAGTTGATCGACTTGGCTTTGTTGGGCAATGGTATGCTGAAAGGCGA
>USAD01000226.1 GCA_900552415.1 uncultured Parabacteroides sp. | reverse complement strand
GGAGGAGAGAGTTACAAGGTTAGCTTTTGATCCGTGATTTATAAATGATAGAGTTGTGTCCTCTAGCTAAAATGGGGATATAGCCTTTTCTTAATTGTTTAAACCATTAAATATCTAACTAATATGAAAAGAACAAATTTATTCACCCGTATCTTGTTGATCGGGCTTTGCTTTTTGAGTAGCTATGTGATGGCATTGGCCCAAGGCCAGGGAAAAGAACCTGTTCGTATATCGACACAGGAGGAGTTGCTGGACGTGCTCTCTTCACCGTTGAGGGCTGGTGAGGAAATAATGGATATCTATATAGAGAAAGATCTTTTGGTGGATACCGTCGTGGTGGTACGGAATACGACACCCATACGAATTCTCGGGAACGCTTTTATTCGGGATAAGGGTTTCAGGGAAAGTATCTTTGTGCTGGAGGCGGGGGCGAACCTGACGCTGGAGAGCGATATTGATGGCGCGAATGGGGTCTCGGATGAACCGGAGATCGTTGTCCGTGAAGGGGCGACCTTCTGCCTGAGTGGGTCGAATATCACGAATGTCACGCACTCGAAAGCCTTGATGGGGATCATCGAGAACGCCGGGACCATGCGTATGGAAGGCGGTACCTTTGGTGAGTACACTTGTTTTCAAGTTATTAGTGACGTATTAAAATACTGTTGCTTGAATACGGGAACATTGACATTGGTGGGCGGAAATATCAACGGAAAGATCTCAAACCGGGGCAAGATAATCATTAACCAAAGTGCGTCCCAGCCCATTAACGTGGAGGAGATCTTATGCGGAGATACGCCTTTGGAGATTGTCTCTTCGTTATATACGAGGCTTCCCCTGTTTAAGGGCAATCCGTTGGTAGCCAATTCGGGTTTTAAGAATGGGGAAACCGTGGCGCAAGGTGGCTCGAGTTACCAGTTGAAGGAGTCGGATCGGGAATGTATCGTTTTTAGTGGAACGAATATCGTGACGGAGTTGTCGGGCAACCAGATCCGCGTCAAGAGCGGCGGATCCGGGCCGATTGCCGGTGAGTTCGATCTCCAGGCCTTGGTGGATCAGGCGACGGGCACGGCGCAGGCGCCAACCCTCATCACTGTCCCGGAAGAGGGCATCTCGCTCTCGAAGACGGTTACGGTCAAGGATAAGCACGTGAAGATCACCGGCGGGCAAATCACGGCGGATTTCTCGGAAACGGAATGGTTGAAGATGTTCGTGGTAGAGTCCGGAAGCCTCACGCTGGAGGATATTACCTTGGATGGCAACCGGCAGGAGAACCCGGTGCAGGCCGAAAAGACCTGTACCTTTATCCTCCAAAAGGGTGGGGTCTGTCATCTGGAGGATGGTGTCCGGATGAGAAACGCCTGGGGGCATATGGATTACCTGAACGCCTTGATCCTGCAAAAGGGAACAACCTACGTGCACGATGGTTGCTTCATCAGCGACAATCTTTGTCTTTTGGGCGGTTGCGTCTATGTTGATAAAGAGGCCATACTCGTGATGGATGGTGGAATGATTTTTGGCAACAACCCGATCCAGGGAGAATATTGGTACGGTGGAGTCTATGTAGCTGGTCAGTTGGATTTTTACGGTGGTGAAATCTCGCATCATATGGACAGTAATATCAGTATCGCCGGAGTTGTCAATTATGGAAGCGCGGCTACCAATAAAAATATTTTCTCCGAGAGTATGATGTTCCACAAGGGAGGTGTCCTCAACATGAATCGCCCCTTGACTTACAATGTGACATTGACTTTCGACGAGAAGGTGCAACCGGGTGATGTCCTGGTACGAGCCAATGGTTATCAGTTGACGGAGAGTGACCTTGGGCACTTTAAGTTACCCGAAGGATATCGTTTGGAGAAGAAAGACAATACCTTTGTATTGGCTAAAGCAGGCGTGAGCGGTATCTCAACCCTTCAAGAATTGATCGACGCTATCGATAAGGCACCGACCGGTACGGCTACCGCACCAACGGTTTTGAATATTGTCAAGGCCATTTCAGTCACCCAAACAATTATAATCAAGAACAAACATATCAAATTGACTGGCGAAAACTTAACTTTCAATAATGGCGCGACAGGTAATATCCGTTTCTTTAGTTTGGAGGGTACCGCCAGCCTTACGATCGAGAAGGCGACCTTGAATGGCACGGTTGCTGGAGCAAGCCATTATTGTTCCTTCTTCCATGTCAGTAACCAGTCGACCCTCAATTTAAGCTGGGTGACGATGAAAGGCGCGAACAGCGACATTGAGAATTGGGCATTGCTTACGGTACTGGGAACCTGCAATGCGGAATTTACCTCATTCCATAATAATACGGGTAATGGGCTTATCTATATAGGTTCTAATGCGACCTGTCATTTTAATGGGGCGGAGATGAATATTGCTGGCAACAACTGTATCGTGGGAAATGTGGTTTATCCTTTGATCCATAATTATGGCCTGTTGAATTATGAGGGTGGATCGTTGACAAACAATGTGGCTGTTCCGTTCGTGAATTATGGGGAGATGAACTTGGGCAAGGGCCTGATGGTCGTGAATCCGTTGGATAAATATAATATCGAGAATGCCGCGTTGGTTTATGGTAACCTGACTATTGATGGTGGCAATTTCCAGGATAATATCTATTTGGGTAAGGGAATGGGAAAAGGTTGTGTCACCATTTGTGAGATGTTTAGTAACAAACAGTTGACCCTGGTTTGTCCGGATGCCGAGGATGGCTGGGTCGCTTTCAAAGGGGGGAATGGGTATAAGTTCACTGAAGCGGACCTGAGTAGGATTGTCTTGGCTGACGACCTGTCTAAGGAATACCGTCTGGCTTTGGAAAACAATACCCTTGTATTAAGGGCATTGGCCGGTCAAAAGTATAATGTGACAGTCGGGGGCTGCCTGAACGGTACGCTGAAAAGCGACAAGAGCCAGGCGGCAAAAGGCGAGGTGGTAACCATTACCGCTACACCCGCGGCGGGTTATAAACTTTATGCGGACCAGCTTTGCTACAATCATTATTACCAGTTGCAGGCAACTGCCGACAAGAATGTCTTCACCTTTAATATGCCTTCGACGCATGCGCACGTAGAGGCGGAATTCATTCCAGAGAAAAGCAACATTACGCCTCCGGACACAACTCTGTTTACCCCTGATGACGGAGTTTCTCCGGCCCCAGGAATTGGTAATCTTGATTCCTTGATCATTATCCTTGGTGGTGATCCGGATCTCGAGATCGATGCTAAACCTGTTGATGAAAACGATTTGCCGGGAGAGATGCGTGATGCGATCGATCGGGAAACGACAAAGGAAAGTGAGTTGATCGGTTCGTTGGAGGAATTGATTTCCCGTCTTGATAGCAAAGGAAACGCGGAGACATTATATAAGATCCCGTCAGGAAAGGTCCGTCTGACCTTCTTTATCAAGTCCTCTAATTTACGGGCCGCTGGCGGACAATATTATATCTTGTGCTATTCGCAAGGAGAGGTCAGCACGATCATTCCGGAATACGATCCGGAGAGCCGGACCGTAACTTTCGAGACCGATCGCATGGGCATTTTCTCCGTGCTTTACGGACAGCCCGCTACCGCAAACGAGAGGATTACTGATGGAAAAGTGTTTATCCAGGTCCTAACGAATGGCAACCGGATCGAGATCCATAACTTGCCGGCCAGTATCCCTTATCAGATATTTGATTTCTCCGGCCGTATGGTTTATGGTGGCATCGGTAATGGTGGCATCCTTTCCTGGACTCCCGCAACTAAAGGCGCCTACATTATATATATTGAAGGAAAGAGCTACAAGATTAGCTTATGATTCGTGATTTATTGAGAAAAAGAGCCGCGATCCCTGACGGAAGTGGGGGAGCGTGGCTCTTTCTTCTTGACATTTATGTCAGTAACAACTTATACCCTATCTTTGCGTTTGAGAAAGAGATGTTTTTATGGAGTATGCTAAGAATTGGCGGTTTCACCTGTTTGTTGCCGCTCTCACCCTGTTTTATGGATTGGCTTTTGGCGCAGTGGGGTGTGGTCGTGGCCGCCACTTATGGGTTAATGTTGTTGTTGGCCCTGAACCGATGGGTGTTCGCTTTGCTGTTTACACCAATGACGTTGAGTTGTGCGGTATTGACCTATTTCCGCTATACGGCGAACATTACGTTGACACCGATGATTATAGAGCTTTGCCTGGTTAACGACGTGCAGACAGGCTTGACGCTCGTGGACTGGCCATTGGTCGTGGTGGCGCTCGTGGCGCTGGGGATAAGTATTGTTTCAATAATTATACGTTTCAGGTATATAACTACGCCTTCATTGTGGCCGAATCTTTTGGGTGGTCTGTTTGTCGTCGCTTTGTTTAACCTGTTTGTGCCGAAGCTGGCGAGGCCGGTATCCGGACGTATGCCCTATTCCCTCTATTATAACGTGAAAAGGTATTTGTCTGAGAGAGCCGCTATCAGTGAGAAACGGACAACATTCGCCGATCAGCCGATATGCGTAAGTGACTCCATGACAGTAGTACTCGTGATCGGCGAATCTCTTAGGGCCGATCATCTCCAGATTAATGGCTATGGACGTGAGACGACGCCTCACCTCATGCAAGACTCGCTGGTGGTCTCCTTTCCTCATATCTATACGGAGGAGTGCTTTACCCATACCAGCATCCCCTTGATGTTGAC
>USAD01000225.1 GCA_900552415.1 uncultured Parabacteroides sp. | reverse complement strand
AAATATTTCCCACATATTTCCCACATATTTCCCACATATTTTGTTTTGTTTTCTCATTTTTATCTCTATCTTTGGCTCCGAACTAAAAAATAAATTATATGAGCACTTTATGGCTAAATAGTACGTTGAGCTCATTTCTAAATGAGTCCTTTTGGGAAAGTGGTGATTATTTAAATAATAAGAATACGGAGAGTGTTTGATCTTGGGTCAAGTTTCTTGTTTGTTTGAGTATAGTGGTTTATTTTATTTTTCATGTGAATAATCAAGCAATACGTGGATGAAAGGAGACATTATCAATTTGCCCAGTAAACGAGTAATTTATGGATATTGAATCAAAAAAAGAAAGGAGTAGTATTTTATGGCGATGTTGAGAAATTGGGTTGAGTCCGTAGCGGCTCGTGTCAGCCGTTTTAATAGGATGCGGAAATATATGTATTTTCTGGATCGGTTTCATCCAACGGCAAGTGACCGTATCCTGGATGTCGGTTTTACCAATCATGAGGGTAAGCACGACGACATGATCAATTATATCGAGAAGCATTACCTCTACCCGGAGCAGATTACGGCACTTGGTGTTGATGGAAAGGATGTTTTCGAGAAGCGTTATCCGGAGGTTCGTGCCGTGCTTTATGATGGGCGCATCTTCCCCTTCGCTGACCAATCGTTCGACATCGGCTGGAGTAACGCGGTCATTGAGCATGTGGGTGACCGTTCGCGGCAGGTACTCTTTGTCCGTGAACTTTTACGTACGTGCCGACGGGTCTATTTTACGACACCCAACCGTTATTTCCCCATCGAGCTGCATACTAAACTGCCTTTCTTGCATTGGTTGCCTGCCTCATGGTTCGACCGATTAGTTCGCCGTTGGAATATGCCTTGGGCAGCGAGCGATCGGTTACGGCTTCTTTCACGTCGTGAGATTTGGCAAATTTGTCATGAGGCAGGTGCCCGGATGATCACGATCAAAGGAAATCGCTTTTGCGGTTTCGTGATGGATTATAGTGTAACGTTAGAGTAATAATATTGTTTGTCAATTAATCATTAATCATTAATCATAAACTGTTAAGCATTATGGCAAAGATTATCTTAAATGCGGACTTGTACGACAACGTACTGACCCCCGAGCCGGGCGATTACACCGCCAAGCCGGTCATTACCGGCACGTATCACAACACGGACATCGCCGCCGACATCGTGGCGGAGCGCACCGAGTACCGCCAGGAAACCATTGAGAACATCCTCGCGCTGGCCGACAAGAAGAAGGTGCAGGCCATCGCGAATGGCAAGAGCCTCGTGGACGGCGTTGGGCAGTGGTTGCTCAACCTCTCCGGCTCGTTCGAGGGCGAGTCGCCCCGCTTCGACCCGGAGAAACATCGTGTGGGCGTTACCTTCACCCCCGGCAAGGCACTGCTGGAGGCGATGAAGGAGATCACCTTCAACCTGAACATGGCGACCACCGGCCCGGTCATCAACCAGGTGACCGACGTGCGCACCCAGAGCGTGAACGGCCAGATCACGCCGGGCAAGAACATCGTCATCAGTGGGACGAATATTCTCGTGAAGGGCAGCGACCCGTCGGTGGGCATCTACTTCACGAAAGACGAGGCAGACGCCCAGCCGGTGAAGGTGGAGTACTTCTCCCGCAGCACGAACACGGAACAGATCGTGGAGGTGCCCGACAGCCTCGCCGATGGGCAGTATTACCTGAGTATCACCACGCAGGCGGGCGCCAATTACCAGCTGCTGAAGACACCGCGCACCTACCGCTTCCCCATCCTGCTCACCGTGGGCGATGAGACGGGCGGCGGCGGCACCCCCGGCGAGGTTTAGTCGCGCCTCCCCCCCATCATAGAGCCTCCTCTATGCCCGTGCGGAGTGCCTCGTCTCTTACCCATCATAGACGAGGCTCTCTTACCCGTCATAGATGAGGCTCTCTTATTCATCATAGACGGGGCCCTCTTACCTGTCATAGACGAGGCTCTATGAATATACCATTTAAAAAATGTTAAAATACAGGCCAAGGCCAATCGGATCGCGATCCGATTGGCCGGGATTGTTCATGCAGGCTGGAGGCCTGCGATCTTATAGCGTAGGGCATCGCCCTACGACACTGCGGGCATCGCCCTTTTATCAAGCCCTGAAGGGGCGGAACAAGAAGATGGTATCATCTGTTCCGCCCCTTCAGGGCTTTAATGGAAAAAGAGGTTATTTTTCCCCAGGGCGTTGCCCTGGGCTATAGTGTTTAAGGCTTTCAGCCTATATTGATGCGGATTCGCGAACCCTATTGGACGGCAAAAGGACGCACGGGCCATGCGTCCCTACAGGTGAGGCACGTGTGCCGTTGCCTTATGCCGGCGTGATGCCCTTCTCCTGGAGGAGCTTCAGGCCGAGATCCTTCAGCTTGAACTTCTGGATCTTGCCGCTGCCGGTCATCGGGAAGGCATCGACGATGAAGACATACTTGGGGATCTTGTGGCGGGCGATCTTGCCACGGCAGAAGTCCTTGACCTCATCCTCGGTGAGGTGGGCGCCCTCATGGCAGATAATGAAGGCGCCAACTTCCTCGCCGTATTTCTTTGATGGGACGGCGGCTACCTGTACATCTTTTACGCCTTGCAGGTGATAGAGGAACTCCTCGATCTCGCGAGGATAGATATTCTCGCCACCGCGGATGATCATATCCTTGATGCGGCCCGTGATGCGATAGTTACCCTGCTCGTCCTTGATGCCCAAATCGCCACTGTGCAGGAAGCCATCCTTGTCGATCACCTCGTCGGTGGCCTCCTGATTATTGTAATAACCCTTCATCGTGTTATAGCCGCGGTTGCACATCTCGCCCTGTACGCCAACGGGGCATTCCTCGCCCGTCTCGGGGTCGATCACCCGCACTTCCGTAAACTCATAATCCCTGCCGACGGTAGTATAGCGTACCTCCGCCGGATCATCGATCCGGGAGTGGGTCATACCCGGAGAAGCTTCGGTTAAGCCATAGACGCTCGTTACCCGCATGAACATCTTCTCCTCGACCTGACGCATCAACTCGATCGGGCAGAGCGAGCCCGCCATGATACCCGTACGCAGCGAGGTGAGATCGAACATCGAGAACATCGGATGGTTCAACTCGGCGATGAACATCGTCGGTACGCCATAAAGAGCGGTACAACGCTCCTTGTGGATCGAGGCCAGCACCACCAGCGGGTCGAACTTCTCGACCATTACCTGCGTACAGCCGTGCGTCAGGACATTCATCGAGGCCAATACCACGCCGAAGCAGTGGAACAGCGGAACGCAGCAGCAGAGCTTGTCGTCTGCCGTGAACTTCATGTGTTCTCCCGTCAGGAAACCATTATTGGTAATATTGTAGTGGGTGAGCATAACGCCCTTGGGGAAGCCCGTCGTACCGGAGGTGTATTGCATGTTGACCACATCGTGGCAGCTGACCTTCTGTTTGGCCGCCTCCAGGTTGTCGTCGCTGATATTTTCGCCTAACAAAAGCAACTCCGGCGTGTTGTACATACCGCGGAATTTCTCCTGGCCAATATAGACGACGTTCTTCAGCTTGGGGAAACGGGTGCTTTTCAGGTAACCGCGCTGCGAGTTCTTCAGCTCGGGCAGCATGGTATAGACCATGTCGATGTAGCTACCGTCGAAGACGCCATCGGTGATGCACATCGTATGGATGTCGGCATTCTCGACCAGGTATTCCAGCTCGTTTTGCTTATAGTTGGTGTTGATCGTTACCGCTACCGCGCCGATCTTCGCCGCGGCGAAGAGGAAGGTCAACCAGTCGGGCACGTTGGTGGCCCAGATGCCGACGTGCGTGCCGTGATGAACGCCGATCGACAACATACCCTTCGCCATGTGATCCACACGCTCGTTGAATTGTTTCCACGTGAAACGCAGGTCGCGGTCCGAGTAGACGATGTATTCCTTGTCGGGCGTTGTCTGGGCCCAATGTTCCAACCATTGCCCTAATGTTTTTTCTTGCAGTTCCATTCGTTTACAGCTTTAGGATTCAGGTTTGATCAGAACGGGGTATAGACAACACCGAGAATGCGGGCCTCGCAACCGGGAGCGGCATGCACGTGGTGCGATACGATAGAGTCGTAATAGATGCTGTCGCCCTCCTCGAGCAGGTAGCGGTTCTTGCCATAGATGATTTCAAGCACGCCACTCATGACGTAGATGAATTCCTCACCCTCGTGTGAAGACGGGATAAACTCCACACCCTCGGCGGTCGGCTCGACATCAATCAAGAATGGCTCCATGTGACGGCCCGACTTGTCTTGCGCCAGCGAGTGATATTCCATGAACTTGTTCTCGGTTGTCGCATTATTGGTAAAGTCGATACTGTTGTTCTCGTAACTGTCTCTCTTGCGGTTAACGACAGGACCCAGCTCTGTTTGGTCATCCAGGAAAGTACCCAGGCGAACACCCAATACGCGGGCGATCTTGATAAGCGGTGCCAACGAGGGGAAGTCGATATCGCTTTCGATTCGCTCAATTTGCTCTTTCTTTAATCCTGAACGCTCGGCTACCTCGTCGATGGTCAGTTGCTTGGACTCTCGTATGCTTTTGATCTTGTTTCCGATGATCTTGTTGTTTCCCATGTCTGTCTTATATTTTTCAGTTAGATTTTTTGTTTATTATTTTGTGGTGTCTTATCCATTTTTACTGTAT
>USAD01000224.1 GCA_900552415.1 uncultured Parabacteroides sp. | reverse complement strand
CAGAGATCGCCTCGGCCGTGCTCAGCGTTCCGCTTGGGCTCTTGAGCTTAGTTTTTCCGTCATTAGTGGCGCCCTGACGCAGTTCTCGGAAGATTGTCACGACTCGGCGGATTTCCTCGAGGGCCGGTTTCTCGGCAGGCAATTCCATCACCTTCTCAAAGCTCTCGACACGGCGGCGGACAATATCCACCTCTTCTTCCATCGTATCGGGCAACGGCAAGATGACCGTGTTGAAGCGACGTTTTAAGGCGCTCGAGAGATCGTTGACGCCCTTGTCGCGGTTATTGGCCGTCGCAATGATGTTGAATCCACGAACAGCT
Source organism: uncultured Parabacteroides sp. (assembly GCA_900552415.1). GTDB lineage: Bacteria > Bacteroidota > Bacteroidia > Bacteroidales > Tannerellaceae > Parabacteroides > Parabacteroides intestinipullorum. The sequence goes on along the minus strand of USAD01000224.1, from coordinate 4,384 downwards.
TGGATCTCCTGATTCAGTTCCGGTATGGGCAATGTCTTCTCCGACAGGATCGTGATCAGTGTGTCTTGTACATCTGAACCGATACGGGTCAGCTCCTCGATGCGGCCGATTTTGCCTTCTTGCATCGCTTTCATGATTGGTGTCTGCACCAAAGCGCCCTCGCTGGGACCTTCGGCCAGCAGGCGAGCATAGTTCCATCCGTAGCGTATCGCCTCTTCGCCGGTGCCGGCTGTTCCATGGACAATCAGGGTTGAGTCTCCAGAAATGGCTGCTGCCATGTGTTCGCTCACCCAGCTTTTGGCTGTTCCCGGCAATCCATAAAGCAGCAAGGCGCGGTCGGTGACCAAGGTCGCTACGGCGATTTCCATCAGGCGGCGATTGCCGATATATTTTGGTGAGACCTCGAATCCGTTTTTCAGCTTTCCGCCCATCAGGTAGGTGACAACCGATTGGGGCGACATTTCCCAATTCTCGGGAATCGGATTGGTCTCATTCTTTTTCAGCTCATGAAGCTCCTCAGCAAATTGCTGTTCCGCGTGTTGTCTTAATAAGGTACTCATTATAAATCGGTTTATTTATTATCGTTGAACAAAGTATCTATTTCTTTTCTCAAATCCATGAATTCCAATATTTTCTCGCGGAACTCATTAACGGATGATGCCGTGTTGGCGGTCGCCGAGGCCAGCGATTCGATTACCCCTCGAAGTTCTGGTGACAGGAATTGTGACAGGCGTTCCGCCGTGTCGGTGGCAAAATAGAGATATCTCCTTCGCAAAAGCCACGTCAGCACGCTTTTGGAGAATCGAGGTCCCCATGTCTCAGAATCATCCCCATACCATGAGTCGGGTACGTAATCGAAATCATTAATGTTTTCTGGCCAGCTGATCTCCTCCCGTTGCGATGGGGAAAGCAGGCTTATCAGCCCGGTTTTCTGGACATAAGTCGGATCCTCTTTGAGCGTGTAATAAGCCCATTGGCTGTCCTTGAAATTCTCGATCGGCGTCTCCAGGTTAAAATAGTTTTTGAACGGGAGATGCCGGACCAGTTTCCTGGCGGCTTGTTCCGTGTCGCGATTGAACAGCTCGCACCAGAAGTCGAGAGGCATTCGTTCGGCGAGTTGCCTGAGCAAGAATTCCGAATCCTTTTCCTTCTTGTTGGGACTGACCTCCAAGAGCCCAAGCTGTTTCATCTCAGGTGTGTATTCTAAGGTATCGTACGACCAGCCAAACAGCCTGTTGTAACGCAGATGCCCTTTGAGCAGCTCGCGATAACGATTCACCAGGGCAGAGTCGGGTATGCATAACAAGAGTGTCCGTGCCGTTTCCTTGACCGTTGCGCTACGGTCCGACTGGGCGACCTCTTGAAGGAAAGGCTCATCCGTTTTGCTCAGGTTTATCCGCAGGCAGGCGAGCAGTTCGTCACGTCGGTTTGCCGGTTCGCTTTTCCAATCGCTCCGTAACAGCTCGAGCGCCTGGGCGGGATTCTCCAGCCGATATTGGCAAAGCCTGTCTTTACGTTCATTATGCGTGGCGGTTTCCCATGGCTCCTCTGTCACTCGATTGGCGAGGCCCATCTGGCGCAGTAGCCATTGGCCACGGTTCCCCATGAGGCCGGACAGCAATCTTTGTTCCTCGTTGCGTGAGGGATTGGTCCGGTTATAGGCTCGGCGAATCAATTGGGGCAGATATTCAGGAGCGATGATACGTCCCGAAGTCGAGGCCCGGCGATAGGCGTAAGAGAGGAGATAGCGAGTATTGCACAAACGGAAGAAAAGTTGGTTTCTCTCCTGCTCAAAGTAGGGAAGTTCCTCTTCGGGAGCTTGCTCTAAGTGCGTGAGTCCTTCGGCTGAGGCGGGTTTCCATCCGGCTCGCCTATAAGTGAAGGTCGCGGCGATCGTTTGGTACAGGAAGGATTCCGTATCCTCCGCTTCTGACTTGATCTTATCCACCAGCTCCTTGAGTGTCTCCGGTAAATTGTCTGCCGTGTATTCGCTATGTGCTGTTCCGAGCGACGCTGCCTGTATGATAGGTTCAGTTATGTTCATCTTTCCATGTATGATATTTGGTTTTATACCATATTGATTTCAACTCCCAAATGTCGTCATTAGCCAGCAGGAAGGTGGAGAATGGGGCTCCGCCGGTAATGGCGAGGATATCGATATAAGTCTCTTCCGCGATCTTTAGGGGCACGGCATGGCCGGTTTGATCGAGCAGGTTGAATCCGTTTCCGTTCCGGATCACGGCGACATTACCGACGAGCAATGGAATATCTTCGGCAAAGGGGTTTTCTCTGATCGCAAGCCGGTAGCTGACGGCCGCCGCCTCCAGGTCCGCCTGGAAAGCGGGGACAAAAGTCTCTTGCGATAAGACCGGCACCTCCTTGAAGAGGACTCGACGGCAATTGCCCGTACCTTTATAGAAACAGAGTTGCCCCTCATAGACACTGTCTGGTAGCCAATTCTCACTGGGGATCGCGCCTGGGGCCACGAAGCTCAGGAATTTGGCGAAGCGTCCGCTCCGGTTGCCATAAAACCAATAGATATCGGTATTGATGTCATTGATCTTTTGTGATCGCTTATGGAGGACCAGCCAGCTGTCGGCGACCGGCTCGTTTGCCAGGACAGTCTCTTTGGGTTGCGTATAACCTACTTGAGAGCGGATCTCATCACGCCACTCGTCTGATAATCGTTCCAGGTTCCTGTAGGCTCGCATTAATAGATAGAGTTTGCCCAATTTATCCGTCAATTCGGATCTCCAATTCTCCGAGCTGAAGTCTATTTCCTGTATCTCTTTCAGCCTTGTCGCCAGACCGGGCGCTTGGGCGTCGATCATTCTCCGGGCCATATTATCGAATAGGGTGTAGGCTCTTTCCGGCAGGTTCAGTAAACCGTTGCGCAAGATGTCCTTCATCCAGGTCTCAAGGTCCGAGATGCCATTGAGGACATTTTGGTGACGTTTCTCCTGTCGCTTGGCCTGTGCAGCCTCGTCGACAGGCTTTTCGCTTTTGGCTTTCTGTTCCTTCTTCTCCGCTTTCTCCGTTCTTTTGGCCAGCCATGTTTTCACCCATTCCGATTCCTCTGCCTGTTGGAACAGATCCGGTTGCCTGGCATATAAGAGAAGGAGTCCCAATCCATGTTTGCAGGGAAATTTACGGCTGGGGCACGAGCACTTGAAAGCGATATCGTTCAGGTCGATGGCCGTTTGGTACGGATTTTTCCCGCTTCCCTGGCAAAGTCCCCAGATGCAGCGGTCGCTGCATTCCCTTAAGATCCATTTGCCGGGTGTCGCCAGGCCTTTTCCCGCCTTGACCGACGCCTCGTCAGGAGCGAGACGCAATATCTGTTCTTCTGTTAAATTCAATGGCATACCGATTGAGTTTCAAGTCGCGTAATCTCTGTGTTCTTTATTGTCGCAATATACATATTTTATTTCGTCCAACCCATATTATCTGCCCGGATCATTTGAGCAAAGCCATAAGTCTTTTGTCCGGTTCATCCGGCAGGATTTTCCTGAAGTGGTCCAGCAACCGTTCGTATGACTCTTGCGGCGTTCGGCCGGGATGGCAAGCTTCCCGTCCGAAAAGGGTTTCCGGTGTCGTGAGCAGGGACCAGCCCCAGCCATATTCCCGCCCGTGGCGGTCGCGTGGATAAACGAAATCTTCCGTGACGATGTAACCACCCATCTCCAGACGGGCCAGATAGGCATCGAAGCGGCTCCGGGTCTTAGGCCCGGTGAATCCACACGCGGCGCGCAGCTCACGGGTGATCAGGCTACCATGCCGTTTCAGTATGAAAAGGATGCTCTCCTCGACACTGCCCTCTTCCGGATAGGGATAAAGGCTCCGGCGGTAATTGCAGAAGTCGGGCCACCATTCCCGACTGATGAATGCGGCCTTGCGGTCGAAGAACTTGCCATAAGCGCAACCGGTATCCTGCAGGATAGGACCTTTCCAGCTCCAGAGCGGCCATTCCCATCCGCCATCGGGCAATTTGGTGTATTGGCAATCCTCGTCCATCACCTCTTCGGCCGACCATCCCGCAACTTCCATGCGCAGCAAGGGCAAGAAACCTACCTCGTTGATGTAGTCGATCAGTTCGGGGCAGGAGTGTAAAAGCTGATTTCTCATATCTTCGTTGATACTTTTCCCAAAGATATGAGTTTAATTTGTTTTTAGCGTGAATGGGCGGTTGTTTTGTTTTAATATGTGTGTAATTAAAAGTTCCTGATTAAATCTGGTTTTGTAGAGAGATCATTAAGCGCCTGTTTCCAGTCCTGTACGGACAGTACTCTAGTACTTTCCAGGAAGTACTGGAATCCTTTTCGAAGAGGACTGGAGTACTGTCCGAAGAGGACTGGGTTGGGCAGCGTATCTGTTTTCTTTTTTT
>USAD01000223.1 GCA_900552415.1 uncultured Parabacteroides sp. | reverse complement strand
TTATGAATTGGGTCAGATGGACAGTGCTCTGGTTTATTATCAAAAAGCATATGCGATCGCTTTAGAGACAAGGAACCGGAAACGGGAATTGGGGATTCTCGTTGAGATGAGTGCGGTCTATCAGGATTTAGGGGATTATGAGGAAGTTTTCGAGATCCTTTATCCTTCATTTCAAGATTCGGCGGGGCGGAACATGAGTCCGACCTATTATAGTTTAGGTAAAAATTATCTGTTGACCGGTCGGTTGGACTCGGCCGCCTATTGGATGAATCGTGTGCGTTTGGATGGGGATATCTATAAGCGGGCGGAAGTTTATGACCTTTTGGGGCGGATCGAGAAGGGACGGGGGAATTATGAGCGTTCGGCCCATTATTTCGATCTTTACCGCCAATGCCAGGATTCGATTGTCAAGGTAGACCAATCGGAACAGATCCGCCGGATCAAGGCGCTCTATGATTATAACCTCCGGGAGCGGGAGAACCAGCGGCTCACCTTGGCGAACGAGCGGAAGCAGGCCACTATTTACAGGCTTCTCGCTGTCAGCTTGATCTTGCTCCTGTTCATGTGTGGAGGTGTCGGCTATTATTTGAATAGAAGAAGGCGTTGGCGGCATCAAGTGGAACGGCTGAACCGCGACAGGGAGAAGCAATATGAGAACAGCCAGGCCCATTTGGAGCGTAATCTCGAGGAGATCACCCTCTTGGGGCAACGACTTGATGAGGCTTTGGCCCAAAAGGATCATTTGAACGCGGAGTTGATTCGCCTTCGTAAAGAATCGTTGGAGGCGACCAACCTTCGGATCGAGTTGCTCCGTTCGGAGCGGGTGATGTTGTGCGAGAGTTTATGTCGTTCCTCTCTCTATGTCAAGTTTCACACGTCCGGCGCGAGGATCACTGCTGAGGATTGGACGTCGTTGCGCGCGGAGCTTGACCGGATTTATGACCTGACGAGCCGCCTTTATGAGATTTGTCCTCAAATATCGGATATGGAGTTGCGTATCTGCTACCTGATCAAGATCCGGGTGAAGGTGAGGGATATGGCCGTGATCCTCAACCGCTCCGTGTCGGGCATCTCTTCCGTGCGTGGCCGCCTCTATACCAAGATCACGGGCGAGGGCAATTCTCCCGATAAACTGGACCTGTTTATTCTGGATTTGTAAAATGCGTACAAAATGCGTACGTTTTTTCTTGGGCACTAAAATGGATTATAGGATCTTCGTGCCGGAAACAAAAACTTTTATTGATATGTGTTACATCTATTATCTTTTCAGCTTATGCCTCGGCCTGTCGCTCCTGGCCTGTGGCGATGACGCGGACGATCCTGCGGATACGCCTACCGCAGGGGCTATTATCGTCGATCACTTTTATGTGGCGTTTGAGGATGAGGCAGGTCAGGATTTGATCGGTTCCGGAGTCTTTTCCCGCGATAGTTTGGAAATTTGTTATGTTGTTGACGGTGAGATTGTGCCTGGCGATGATACGAAAGTCGATCTGGTGACGCATGATGAGGTCTCCGATAATGAGAATCTGGAAGCAGGGAGGACTTATCTTCGGGTACGGATCGATACGGATGCTTGCAATATGCCGCCTTATTTTGATCCGAGTGATTACGATACTCCCCTGGAGCCGGTTGGAGACGATGGTGAGCTTTATATCATTTATGGTAATGAGACCTATTTGTTTGGCCCGATCCATTTCGGGATCGAGACTTGGCATACCGAGATGGGGCTCGACAATCGGATTATCAAAAATCTCTCCTACGAAGATCAGACGATCGAGGGAACCAATGGCGTGATCCTCGTGACGGTGCCTTGAGGTTTTTTATTCGTGAAGGTCTCTTCATGCCGACCATCCAGCCGCGCCGTGCGAAACCCTCACCGACCTGCCAAAATGGCAAAATAACTTTTCAGAAGCCTCTCCGGCGCTCCGGTAGGGCTTCTGAAGTTTTCAGATGGCCTTCCGGAGCGTCGATGGGGCTTTTGAAGTTTTCAGATGGCTTACCGGACTGCCAGAATGGCAAAATAACTTTACGGAAGCCTCTCCGGCGCTCCGGTGGGGTTTCTGAAGAGTTCAGCGGCTCGTCCGACACTCCGGCCGGTTGGCCGAAAACTTCAGCGGCTTGTCCGATGCTCCGGTGGGGTTTCTGAAGAGTTCAGCGGCTTGTCCGACACTCCGGCCGGTTGGCCGAAAACTTCAGCGGGGCTTTCTCTATTTTGGTCGCATAATGAACTTTTTGTAAGGAAAGCTTTTTCGCTGGAATGAAAATATTAACTTTGGCTTGTTAATAACCTTTTAAATCAATGTATTTATGAAAGTTTTAAATGAGATCAAGTATTTGGCTCGCTCCCACAACGCGGAGCATTGGTATCTTTACGACCGGTTGCTGGCCCTGCTTTCGACCGAGTTTATCACGAAATTTAAATTGGCTTTTTTTACGGACAAGCTGAAAACGCAGTTCGCCCGCGAGGATGAGGCCTATTCCGCGATCACGAAGTCGGTCTCGACGGCGGAGATCGCCGATAAGGACAAGGCGCGCGACTCGGGGTTGCGGCGCGTGGACCTGGGCGTGCAATACGGGCTCTACAGCGACGTGCCCGACGAGGTGGAGGCGGCGAAACGCTGTATGCTCGTGCTCGACGCGCATCGGGGCGCCTCCGAGAAATCGTATGCCGAGAATACGGCGGAGGTGGCCGACGTGGTGGCGCGGTTCCAGTCGGAAGAGTACGCGTCGGACATCGCGCGGCTTAACCTGACCGAGGCGGTCGCGAGCCTGAAACAGCTGAACGATGCGTTCAACGAGGCCTATACGAACCGCAAGCCGGAGCAATACGCCCGCTCTACGGGTGATAAGATGGAGGTTGTCCGTGGCGAGGTAGACGCGGCTTACGCGGATGTGGCCGATGCCATTAACGCCATCTATATCGTCGCGGCCTATCTGGAGCCGGTGCCCGAGGATGCCGCCGAGATCAAGGCGGTGGCCGACGCGATGAACGCCGAGATTTACCAGTTCGGCCTGACGCTGGCCCGCCGCGGTGTCGGGACGGTGACGGAGCCCACCGAACCGACCGATCCGGAACCTTCTGATCCAACCGATCCCACCGATCCGGAAGGTGGCGACGAGGGCGGCACGCCCGGCGGGGTTTGACAAGCCTCTTCACGCCTGATGGAACAAATGGGCAAAAACAATCGAGGGACAGCTCCCCGAGGCCGACGCGAATCGGCCGGGAGGCTGTCCCTCTTGTTATCTAATCTCTCTCAGGCAGGGATCAGCAACGAGGCTTGATCTGCTTGAAGAAGTCGTTACCCTTGTTGTCGACGAGGATAAAGGCCGGGAAGTTCTCCACCTCGATTTTCCAGATGGCCTCCATGCCCAGCTCCGGATACTCGACGCACTCGATGCTCTTGATGTTGTTTTGTGCCAGGATAGCGGCCGGTCCACCGATCGAGCCGAGGTAGAAACCGCCATGCTTCTTGCAGGCGTCGGTTACCTGCTGGCTACGGTTACCCTTTGCCAACATGATCATGCTGCCGCCGTGGCTCTGGAAGAGGTCAACGTAAGGATCCATACGGCCGGCTGTCGTCGGGCCCATAGAACCGCAAGCCATGCCTGCCGGAGTCTTCGCCGGGCCGGCGTAGTAGATCGGGTGATCCTTGATGTATTGCGGCAGGTCCTCGCCACGATCAAGACGCTCTTTCAGCTTCGCGTGCGCGATGTCGCGGCCGACGATGATCGTACCGTTCAAAGAGAGGCGTGTTGATACGGGATATTTGTCGAGGATCTTCAGGATCTCGCTCATCGGCTGGTTGAGGTCGATCTTGACGGCGTCGCCCTCGCCCGCGTTACGCAGCTCCTCAGGGATCAGCTCGCTTGGGTTCGAGTCGAGTTTCTCGATCCAGATACCATCCTTATTGATCTTACATTTAATATTACGGTCGGCCGAGCAGGAAACGCCCAATCCAACAGGACAAGAGGCGCCGTGGCGGGGCAGGCGGATGACGCGGACGTCGTGTGCGTAATACTTACCGCCGAACTGGGCGCCGAGGCCGATGCGATGCGCCTCCTCGAGGACTTTTTTCTCCAGCTCGATGTCGCGGAAGGCCCGTCCGCCCTCGCTGCCGCTGGTCGGCAGGTTGTCGTAGTAGTGGGTTGAGGCGAGCTTGACGGTGAGCAGGTTTTTCTCGGCCGAGGTACCGCCGATGACGAACGCGATGTGGTAAGGCGGGCAAGCGGCCGTCCCTAAAGTCTTCATCTTCTCGACCAGGAAGGGCACGAGTGTCGCCGGGTTGAGGATCGCCTTTGTCTCCTGATAGAGATAGGTCTTGTTGGCCGATCCGCCACCCTTGGTGACGCAAAGGAAGTGGTATTCCATGCCCTCGGTCGCCTCGATGTCGATCTGCGCGGGGAGGTTACATTTCGTGTTGACCTCATCGTACATGGTCAGGGGCGCGTTCTGAGAGTAACGGAGATTCTCCTCAGTATAGGTCTTGTAAACGCCGTGCGAGAGAGCCTCCTCGTCGCAATAACCGGTCCAGACCTGCTGGCCTTTCTCACCGTGGATAATTGCCGTACCCGTATCCTGGCAGAAGGGGAGCAGACCCTTGCTTGCCACGTCGGCATTGCGGAGGAAGGTCAGGGCGACATACTTGTCGTTGTCGCTCGCCTCGGGATCGCTCAGGATCTTGGCGACCTGCTCGTTGTGCGAGCGGCGC
>USAD01000222.1 GCA_900552415.1 uncultured Parabacteroides sp. | reverse complement strand
GTCGTGCAGCAAAGTTCCTGATGAGATTTTATCCGAGAAGGAAATGCAACGGGTCATGACCGATATGTTGATGGCGGAATCCCTGATTGGCATCGATTACAACACCTATAAGAACGATACGATAAAGGCTGCCTTATATGCGTCGGTATTCAAGAAGCATGGCATCGATAAGGCTATGTATGACAGTTCATTGATTTGGTATGGCAAGAACCTGGATATTTATATGAAGGTTTATGAGCGGGTCTTAGCGGACGTAAACAAGCAGATCGTCGCCTTAGGAGACGTGCAAGTGGATGCCACGCCCACCTCAAACCGCGATTCGGTAAACATCTGGCCACGCCGGGCATTCCTGACCTTCTCACCCAAAGCGGCATTCAATGGACAAACCTTCGATATCCATCCGTCCATCAACTTCCCTTCTGGAAGCCGTTTCGTGTTTGGAATGCGTTTTTGGGGATTAACAAAAGGACAGAAAACATTAGTCCGGCTCGCGGCGGAGCAAGGAGATACGACTATCGTAATAGACCGGACCTTCGAGAAAGATGGTTATCATGAGATCGCACTATCTTCAGTCTCAACCAAACGGGTCAAACGGGTCTATGGTTATATCCGGCTCAATAGTGCCGACTCCGCTTATTACAAGGTTTATGTGGACAGCCTGAGTCTCATGAGATATAATTATGGCCGCAACGAGAACGCAAAAGCGGCAACCAAATAATCCGCATCATCACACATGAGACGTTTCGCAGCACATTTCATTTGGCTTGGACGACAGGTTTACCCGATGCACTACTTGGAATTGGATGATTCAGGTCGCTTTGTTGGTGTCCATCCCCTTTCGGAAGAGATCGCCTGCACCTCATTTTTCAATGGCGTATTGATTCCCTTACCCGAATCCCTGGCGAACGAGGCAGACCATTGGATCCGTCAATGGCAACAAATCCCCGAAAAACTTATTAAGGAAGAGCCTCTCCGGCTCTACAACTTAGAGAATGTTGACCTGCCTGCGGCGAAACTCGGCACAGACAATAGCGGTCGCTATCGCTACATTCAAAGATTCTGAAGTACTTTCCCCTTGTGGATAATTAGGGATAAACAACCGCTCGTTCACGAGTTTTCCTATAGTGGGACGAATACCGTTTCCCTCATTCCCCATGACGATGATTCCATTATTCCTCAATGGCTTGCCATAAATATTCTCACCGTCCAAAAAAGTTCCATATAAAGGGAAAGCCGGATTCTGGGGAGCGGTAAGAAAATGCTCCAGATCCATATAATGCACCTTTACCCGAGCCAACGCTCCCATCGTCGCTTGCACCACTTTAGGAGAGAAAGCGTCTACCGTATCAAGACTGCAAACAATATGACGGATACCAAACCAATCGGCGAGACGAATGATCGTTCCCAGATTTCCGGGATCCTGGATACCATCCGACGCTAAAACCAAATCCTTCTCAGGACATACCTCCTTGAGATCGTAATGTGGCTTCCTGAAAAGCGCCAATACCTCTTGAGGTGTCTTAAGCAGGCTGGCCTTATGAAGATCCTCCTCTTCGGCAATGATCACCTCTTTTGCCTCGATATTTCCTTGCGCCTTGAGCCAGGCAGATTTAGCGACCAGCAGCTCGCACTCGAAATAAGGGAGCATATCCCCCACCAACTTGTTACCTTCCGCGACAAACAACTGAAGTTCATTACGGTATTTTTTCAACTCCAGGGATTTAATAAGTTTTATCTTATTCTTACTGATCATCTTTTTCCGAATTTTTGGTAACGCAAAAGTACGGGATATTCTTTAAATTCATCTATTTTTGCACCAATATTGGGTATCACGATGAGATTTTCTTTGTCATATATCTGTTTGTCGGCCGTATTTGTTTTCCTGATGCTCTCTTGTAGCTCGACCAAATTCGTAGGTGAAGGCGAGTATCTGTTAGACAAGGTTACGATCCGTTCGTCAGAACCATTAAATAAACAATACGATTTACATTCCTACTTGCGCCAACAACCGAACTTCAAGGTCTTTGGCCTTGTTAAATGGCAATTGTATGTTTATGGATGGTCCGGGCATAACGAAAAGAAATGGATCAACCGACAACTCCGTAAGTTGGGTGAGCCCCCAGTCATTATGGACACGCTCCTTGTGAGCCAATCCGCGGAAGAGCTCCAGCGCTTTCTCGTGAACAAAGGATATATGAACGCTCAAGTCTCCTATTCGATTGATACCTCCAAATACAAAAAGGCCAAAGTCTATTACGATATCACCCCCAACGTGCCTTACCGGATCAGGGATTATAAAATGGCGCTGGAAGATCCGTCGATCGACAGTCTGGCTCACATGAAACCGCCTGTACGTTCCCGGTTCAAGTCCGCCTTTTACCCTTCATCAGAAGAATATGAGTCGCTGGTCAAACCTGGCTTGTTATTCGACCGCGACCTGCTCGACGAGGAGCGGGAAAGAGTCTCCAAACTGTTGAGACAACATGGCTATTATGCGTTCAACAGGAACTACCTGACCTATATGGCCGACAGCTCATTCAACGAAAACGCGGTCGACCTGGAGATGTCCCTAAGTCCTTTCCGGCAAGTGACTCGAAGTGGCGAGGTCATGGAATCAGATCACCGTCGCTATTACATCAATAGTGTTAAGATCTATACGGATTATGACGCCTTAAGCCAGGCGAACGGAATTCCTTATGAGGTAACAGATTCTGTCCAATGGAGAAACATGAGGATCAATTATGGCGCCGAGGGAAGATCGCTTCGCCCCAGCGTCCTGATCCGAAGTTCCTACATTCGTCCCGGCCAACTCTATAACGAACGAAACGTGGAGCAGACCTATTCCGCTTTCGCTTCATTACGTGCCCTGAAAAACGTGAACATCCGCTTCAATGAATTTGAGGAGAACGACACGATGAAACTGGATTGCGAGATCCTAACCGCGCCATCAAAAGTGCATACTGTCGGTGTCGACCTGGAGGGAACCAACTCGGCCGGTGATTTGGGATTCGCCTCAAGCGTCAGTTACCAGCACCGGAACCTTTTCAAAGGATCCGAAGTCTTTACCGCCAAGGTCCGCGGAGCGTACGAGTCCCTGTCTGGTGGACGTGAGTATGGACTGACTGACAATTACTGGGAACTGGGTGCCGAGGGATCGATGTTGTTCCCGCAATTCCTCTTCCCTTTCCTGAGCTCCGATTTCCGAAGGAAAAGCCGTGCCTCAACAGAAGTCAAGGTAAGCTATAACCTGCAAACAAGACCGGAATATACGAGAGCTATCCTCTCGGGCGGATGGAGCTACCTTTGGCAAGACCGACAAAACTCGCAGGCAAAACATACGTTCCGGTTATTAGACCTGAATTATGTCTACCTGCCCAAAATACGGGAGGATTTTATTGCCGATCTACCGGATTACATGCTGTTGTATAACTACACGGATCACTTTATCATGGCTTCCGGTTATACCTATTCCTTCAGCAACAGCTCGCCCCAACAAAGACTTCGTAATACCCATTCGATACGAGCCTCCGTTGAGATCGCCGGTAACTTGTTGAACGCATTCTCGCACCTGACTAAAGCGGCCAAAAACGAGAATGGGGTCTATGAACTTTTCGGGACAGAATATGCCCAATATGCCAAATTCGATTTCGATTATAGCCGAGGCATCATTCTAGACAACCGAAATAAACTGGCTTTCCATGTCGGAGTAGGCGTAGGCCTTCCCTATGGAAATTCCGATTACCTGCCTTTCGAGCGTGTTTACTTCTCCGGAGGAGCGAACAGCGTGCGTGGCTGGTCCGTACGTGAGTTAGGCCCGGGAAGCATGCAGGTAACCGACAGCACCTCATTTGCCCTGCAATCGGGTGATATCCGTTTGGACCTCAGCATAGAGTATCGGACCAAGCTGTTTTGGAAATTCGAGCTGGCGGCCTATATCGACGCCGGAAACGTTTGGACAGCGAAGAAATTGGAAGACCAAAAAGATGGCAATTTTGATTTTTCACGTTTTTATAAGGAGATTGCCGTATCGTACGGTTTAGGGCTTCGCCTGGATTTCGACTTTTTCTTATTGCGTTTCGATACGGGTATGAAAGCTTACAATCCGCAGGAACGGGGCTCAAGACGTTGGGCCATAACCCGTCCGAACCTCAAGGATAATTTCGCCTGGCACTTTGCCGTGGGTTATCCATTCTAGCCGGGTCCGCACACGTCTCAAGCTTAACACCCATTTATCTTAAAAACAGGCAATCTTTCATTGATTGACAAACCGATGCGGATGTCGCTAAACCTTTCCCTACAGGCTCATCCCTACCGCTATTGGTAAAGCCAAAATTTTGTCCGAAAGAAACCCAAGTTTTGTCCGAAGAAAAATCAAATTCCCTTCGGACAAAAATACATTTTCCTTCAGACTAAAATCTGGTTTCCCAAGGCCCTTTTTCAATACACTGCAGTGAATTTTGGAATACACTGCAGTGAAATCCGAAACGCACTGTTATGCGACCCTTAAAACACAATAGTACGTGTCGCCCGACACATACGTACTTAGCAGCCCACACGAACGATCGTAAAAGACAACGCATACGTACGTGCGCGTCTACACATACTATTGTATGCCTTTCTCAAAAAATATCTTTCAAAAATTTGCGAACAAAAAAAATTTATATACCTTTGCAGCGCAATTAAGGCTGGTTCCGTAGCTCAGCTGGATAGAGCAACGCCCTTCTAAGGCGTGGGTCGAGCGTTCGAATCGCT
>USAD01000221.1 GCA_900552415.1 uncultured Parabacteroides sp. | reverse complement strand
TAATCAATGTACCAACTTCCTCGAAACGGCTAACCAAACCATCCAGTTTATTTAGCAAATTATTTTCAGCCATCGGATGCCTTTTATTAATAAACGAAACGACCGTTCTCGCTTTCGATGATCAATTCATTCTGGCTGGCTTCTTCTACACGGCCAACAATGCGGGCATCGATGTTGAAGCTCTTTGATATCTCAATCACCTCATTCGCAAATTCAGGAGCAATGTAGATTTCCATTCGGTGTCCCATGTTGAAGACCTTATACATCTCACTCCAATCCGTGCCACTCTGCTCCTGAATAATCTTAAACAGGGGAGGAATAGGGAAGAGGTTGTCCTTGATGACACGTTTGTTATTCACGAAGTGCATTACTTTAGTCTGGGCTCCACCTGAACAATGTACCATACCGTGAATCTGTGGACGAAGTTTGTCTAATACTACCTTAATGACAGGAGCGTAAGTACGTGTCGGAGACAGGACTAATTTCCCGGCATCTATACCCAACCCCTCGATTTGGTCTGTCAAACTGAGCTTTCCGGAATAAACCAAGTCTTCGGGAACAGCGGCGTCGTAACTTTCCGGATACTTGTTGGCCAAATATTTGGCGAAGACATCGTGGCGAGCGGATGTCAAACCGTTACTACCCGTACCGCCGTTATACTCTTTTTCGTAGGTCGCTTGTCCGAACGAGGCCAAGCCTACAATAACGTCGCCACCCTGAATGTTCTTGTTGTCAATCACGTCAGCACGTTTCATACGGCAAGTGACGGTACTGTCAACGATGATCGTGCGGACCAAATCACCGACATCCGCTGTCTCTCCTCCAGTTGCATAACAACCGACGCCCATTTCACGAAGCTCCGCCAACAATTCATCCGTACCGTTGATGATAGCGGAAATAACTTCACCTGGGATCAAAAGCTTATTGCGTCCGATTGTTGAGGATACGAGGATATTGTCAACTGCGCCTACACAGAGCAAGTCGTCAATATTCATGATTAATGCGTCTTGTGCGATGCCTTTCCATACGGACAAGTCGCCTGTCTCTTTCCAATACATATACGCGAGCGACGATTTGGTACCGGCGCCATCTGCGTGCATGATGTTACAGTACTTCGGATCACCTCCTAAAATATCAGGGATAATCTTACAGAAAGCAGAAGGGAAAATACCCTTGTCGATGTTCTTTATCGCATTGTGAACATCCTCCTTTGAAGCGGAAACGCCGCGGCGAATATAACGTTGATCTGTCATCGTATAAATATGTTTGAAACGCGAAGGTAATAATTTTATGTTATTTATCTAAGTTTAAGTACATCTCCTTCTTCGGGAATGTAATTATCGCTCTTTTTGTTCAGCTTGTAGAGGCTGTTGATCTTGATTCCATATTGTTGGGCAATGCTGTGCATGGACTCGCCCACCTCAACGACATGGGTGTAATGTGGTTTGTCTGCCTTCTCCTTTTTTTCCTCAAGATAGATGATGTCGCCTTTTTGCAGGGGGAAATCTTCCGGGATCTCATTGTATTTCATCAATTGCTTGGCTTTGAATCCCAAGCTTTTGGCGATTTGGTCGAGATTGTCGTTCGTTTTCGCGTAGACGTAGATCAGGCCATCGGTCCGGTAGACGTCGTAAGCGAGCTTTGGTAAGGCTCTTTTCTCTTTTCTTGTCAGTTTCATGCGATCATAATGATACAGTTCATAATCCTCGATGACTTTGATCAGTTTGTTCGCATAAGCACGGTCGGTCGCATAGCCGCATTTTTGTAGTCCTTTTGCCCAACCTTTATAATCCGTGATCTTGAGATCGAAAAGTCGTGAGTAGCGGGAGCGGAGAAGGAAACGGGAATGATCCTCGTATGCCCACGTTCTTGTATTTCCGGAAGCATTCACCTTTACGGTCGTCGTTATGATAGACACGTCCACCTTTCCAATCAGAATGGCATTTGATGCCGAAATGGTTGTTGGATTTTTTTGCCAAACTGCTTTGTCCGGCACCCGATTCAAGCAGGCCTTGTGCCAGGGTGATACTGGCCGGTATTTTGTATTTGTTTTGTTGTTCGATGGCCAAAGGATTGTATTCTTTGATATATCTGTGATAAGTTGAGGTCGTCGTCCGGTGGGTTGTTGGTGCTATTGTTTTCTTTGAGGAAGAACAACCGACGCAAATTAAAATAAGCAAGAGAAAAAATGGAGCTTGTCTCATACGGATTTCTATTTGTTTTTTGACAAATTTAGGGAAAAGAACGATTAATAATCCCTTAAATTCCTAAATTTGTAAGGATTAAAGTCTTAATAGGTTTGATATGAGGAAAGAACAGAGAGTGATCGAATCTGAGATTTACGCTGTCGAAGAGTTGGATTCCACTTACAGACGATTGTATGAAGCAGCTTTCGAGGCGGCTGGCAGGGCTTATGCGCCTTATTCAGGTTTTCAGGTCGGGGCGGCGCTTCTTTTGGCGAATGGTGAGATTGTCACGGGAAGCAACCAGGAGAACATTGCCTATCCGTCAGGATTGTGTGCCGAGCGGACAGCATTATTTTATGCAGGGGCACGCTATCCGGGTGTTGCCGTTCAAGTATTAGCGGTTGCTGCCGTGAAAGATGGAGTGAGGCAGCCGGGTGTTTCACCTTGTGGCGCTTGCCGGCAGGTGATGGTAGAGACGGAAATGCGTTCAGGTGCTCCGATACGGATCCTTTTGTGTGGTCGCGAGTCCGCGACGTTGTTTTATGGGATCAGTTCTCTGTTACCTTATTGCTTTGATTCATTTTGATCCTTTTTCTTGTCGCCTGATACGAAGGCTGTATAGACTTGCAGGATCGCCGCGATGCAGAGGCAAATGATCCACTCTTTGCGGCCGTCGAACATCAGACCGGAGGCGCAAATCATCAATAACCCCGCAAAAACATTGAAGCGGTGTAATCTTTTTTGTCTGAAATTTAGATCCTTGACGGGCAAAGTCAAGTAGGAAATACTGATACCTGCCGCACCGGCTGCGAACAGGTAAGGGGCGATGCTGCTATCACTTGCGTAAAGGATGGCGCCTAGCAGGACTAGCACAGCGGCGACATCGAACAGGATCGTACGGAAACGGTTATTCATTATTTGCTTTTTATGATGTAAATATCCTCGTTTTCCCTTTTCATGAGATACTCCTCGCGGGCAAAACGCTCGAGACCCTCCTTGTCGGTGCGAAGGTTGTTCAGTTTCTCGCTGTTGATTTTGATTTCCTCGCGGTAGGCCTTGATTTCTCGCTCGAGACTGTGGATCTTGCGGTCGTACATATAACGTTTGTAAAGGCTGCTGTCGCCAACTGTTAACGTTACGATCAGGAAGACGATCGTCACCAACCAATAGGCATTGATCCATGCGAGGTATTTGTTGTAAAACGCTTTGATTCGATTCATGTTCTTTTCCCTATTTCTCGCGAAGATAAGTGATTCTTTGTGAAGAAGGCATGCCGTTCGATATTTTTCTCGTAAAATCCGTTACGGCATGCCTTTGGTTTTTATTGGATTTGGATTGTTTCCTGATGAACTAAACGTAAGAAATAACTTCGGCTTTTTCCTGTTTTGGTTTGGCTGCCGCTTTTGCCGATTGTATAGGAGTGATATCCCTCGTTGCAGAGGTATCTGACTTGGTCTTTGTTGTCATCCTCTTGGTCGCTCGAGATCCACGGAGCACCGCCGAGCTTTTGCAAGGCTTGGTTGATCTTGGACATTTGTGTATTTGACAAGGTTGTTTCTGTTAGGAGTTTGGCTTCGTCTTTTGTCGGAATCATCCATTCGTTCGTTCCATTTTCAGAGTAACCGTTTATGATCGATTCCGTTTGTGCCCATCCTCCTGACTCATTATAGACAGAAGCTACGTTTTCCCACATCTGTGCGCTGATCAATAGGATCTTGGCCTCGGTAGCATTTTGGCTGATAATGGCACCGACCACTGAGCCCTTATAAAGATCACCCGGAAGGGGAATGTCCGTTAGCGTTGGCGGTTCGTTTTCATCAGAGTCCTCCTCATCGGGTTCTGTGACGCTAGCCTCTCCAAAGGTGAATTTCAGGGGAACGGTCTCGCCCCAATCCTGGAGAAGAAGTTCACCGTCGAGACTGAAGCCTCCTTGGTAGCTGCCGCTGATGGAATAAGGGATGCCCGCTTCCAGGGATTGTTTAATTGTATGTCCATAGACCGTCTTTCCTTTTTCGTTAATGAGGTTGATTGAGAGGATGGTCTGCTCTCCTTCGCTTCCGAAGAGATAACAGCGGGGTACTTTCCATACGCCTTCCTCGCCGGTGCTTTTGGCCGTGAGAGTAACCTTCTCGGGTTCTCCCGTCTTTTCGCCGTTGAGTCCGATCGATGTGTGGATGGGCGATAATGTAATTGTTACTTCAGAGGTTCCTTTAGGGATTTCCCTTAGGGTTAGGTCGAGACAGGCGACTTGATAACCCATCACAATCTCGGTCGTTGTCGCCTTGCTGTCGATCACGACTTGGGCTTGCCCTTGGATTAAGGCGTTCTCCGGGATTTTTTTACCCATTAGAATTTGACTGTCGTAGCTGTTTTTGTCGTCCAGCTGGTAATCGCTCATTCCGGCGAGGGCAACAAGGTTGTATTCCCCTTCCGGTAAGGAAAGAGAAAGTTTCTCGGATGCGGAGCTGATCGTTTGTTCGTACATCAGTTGTCCGGATTCGCTTTCGTAGGCGAGTACTTGGATTGGGTAAATAAGCCGAAGATTACCGGAGGCCCGAGTTTGTACGGTAAGGCTGGTGA
>USAD01000220.1 GCA_900552415.1 uncultured Parabacteroides sp. | reverse complement strand
ACAATGACCCGATCGGCGTGCTGGATGTCACCATCTCCTCGAACCTGATCCTCGACCGCATCCTGGGGATCAAGGATTTGCGCTCGGACAAGCGGATCGATTTCGTCGGCGGTATCCGTGGGCTTGGCGAGCTGAAGCGCCGCGTGGACAGTGGCGAGATGCGTGTGGCCCTCGCGCTCTATCCGGTCACCATGAGACAATTGATGGACATCGCGGACAGCGGCAACATCATGCCTCCCAAAACAACCTGGTTCGAGCCTAAGCTCCGTTCGGGATTGGTGATCCACAAACTGGATTAAGAGGCCGCCCGCATATCGGCGAGCAGTGAGCCGCGACTCAACAAATAGAAAATGATCATTTTCATGTCCGCGTACCCCTACGCCAAGCAGAAAATGATCATTTTCATGTCCGCGTACCCCTACGCCGAGCAGAATCTAACCATTTTCATGTCCGCGTACCCCTACGCCGAGCAGAATCTAATCATTTTCACGTCCGCGTACCCCTACGCCGAGCAGAATCTAACCATTTTCATGTCCGCGTACCCCTACGCCAAGCAGAATCTAACCATTTTCATGTCCGCGTACCCCTACGCCGGGCGGAAAACGATCGTCGGCGGCGGCTGATTCGTTTATTTCTTCAGCCACCTGTTTTTCGGAGCCGATATTCGTTTTATCTTCGCGAGATAAAACTTGAACGAGAGAAGATCGATGAAAGAGTTATTGCTCCTCCTGAAAAAATTCTTTGGCTATGAATCCTTCCGTCCCCAACAAGCGGAAATTATCCAGCAAATATTAAGCAAACAGGACTCACTTGTCCTGATGCCCACCGGTGGCGGAAAATCCATCTGCTACCAATTGCCGGCCATCTACCTGCAAGGGACAGCGATCGTCGTCTCTCCGCTGATCGCCCTGATGAAAGACCAGGTGGAGGGATTGATCGCCAACGGAATTCCGGCGGCGGCGCTCAACAGCACGCTCTCCGAAAGCGAGCAGCAACGGATCAAGCGGCTCTGCTCGATGGGAAAGATCAAGCTGCTTTATATCTCTCCCGAGCGCATCAAGGCGGAGGCCGACTGGTTCCTGCCCAGCCTCGACATCTCCCTGATCGCCATCGACGAGGCCCACTGTATCTCGCATTGGGGGCATGACTTCCGCCCCGAGTACACGCAGCTGGCGATCCTCAAGGAGCGTTTCCCGAAGATCCCGATCGTCGCGTTGACCGCCACGGCCGACAAGCTCACCCGGACCGATATCGTGGAGCAGCTCAAGCTGGATCATCCGAAGATCTTCATCTCCTCGTTCGACCGCCCGAATCTCTCGCTCACGGTCAAGAGGGGCCTGAGCCGCCGCGAGAAGCTGTCGACGATCGTCCGTTTCATTCGCCAGCGTCACGACCAAAGCGGCATCATCTATTGCATGAGGCGCAACGACACGACGGAGCTGGTAGACAATCTGGCCTCGTATGGCATAAACGCCGTGGCCTATCACGCCGGAATGACGACCGAGGCCCGGGAAAAGGCGCAAGAGGATTTCATCAACGACCGGGTGAACGTGGTTTGCGCCACGGTCGCTTTCGGCATGGGCATCGATAAGAGCAATGTCCGATGGGTCATCCATTTCAGCATGCCCGGCAGCATCGAGAATTATTACCAGGAGATCGGACGCGCCGGCCGGGATGGCATGCCGAGCGACACCTTGCTTTTCTATTCATACGCGGACCTGATTATCCACCGGAAATTCGCCGAGGAGAGCGGTCAAAGCGAGGTCAACCTCGAGAAACTGAACCGGATGCAACGCTATTGCGAAGCCGACATCTGCCGCCGGCGCATCCTGCTGAGCTATTTCGGCGAGGAGGCGGACCACGATTGCGGGAACTGTGATGTCTGCCGTAATCCACCGCAGCGTTTCGACGGGAGCGTCCTGGTCCAAAAGGCGCTGAGCGCCATCCTCCGGACCAACGAGCGCATCGGTATCAATATGCTGATCGATATCCTTCGCGCCTCCGTCCGCTCGGAACTGCTCGCGAAAGGCTACGACAAGATCAAGACCTACGGCGCCGGCCGCGATCTCGATTACAAGCAATGGAAGGAGTACATTTACCAGATGATCCAATTGGGCTATCTGGAGATCGATTACGCGGCCAACCAGGTGCTGAGAGCCACCAATTCCGGCAAACGGGTCCTTTTCGGTGAGACTAAAGCGCTCCTGGCGCTCTACCAAGAGAAAGAAAAGGAGAACACGGCCGTCGAGAAAAACGGTCGCCCCAAGGCACGCCCGATCCGTCCCATCGAGAGCGACAGCATCGACGAGACGCTGCTCGACGCCCTGCGCCAGCTGCGCCGCCAAATTGCCGAAAGGGAGAAAATGCCGGCCTATATCATCTTCTCGGACGATGCCCTGGCGGACATGGTCGAGAAGAAGCCCATCACGATCGAGGCTTTTCGCGAGATCCGGGGCGTCGGCCAGATCAAGCTCGACAAATATGGCAAGGTATTTGTCGCCCTGATCCGTTTCGTGCTGAAACTTCCCAATCAATAAAATAAATTCAAACCGACGTGGAACTGCGGCGTCTTTCCCTATCATTCCGCTCTTGACACTGAACCCCGCATCGGAGTGCGGGGTGACAGGAAGAGGAAGGGATTGGGATGTTTACCGAATCCACACCTTAAACACCCGCTCGCCAACACGAACCAGGTAAGCACCGCTCGCCAGGCCCGTATATTCTCGCATGCCGATCTGCATCCCACTCCATACCAACCGGCCTGTCAAGGCGATCACCGTCACGCGCTCCCGGCCGGGAGTCCGCACGAACAAGACACCGTTACGCACATACATCTCCAGCCCCTCGACGCTCTCGATACCGGTCGGATCCTCGTCCGATATCTTGACAAACTCAGCTGTTACCGTCACGCCGCCAGCGGGCATCGTAAAGAGGTCGTCCGTTACCGTCACCTCTTTACCATCGAACGTAGTCACGATCCATGCCTTCAGCTTGTTACCGACCATCGGCTCTGCCGTAAGGGAAACTTCGCTTCCAAAGGCAATTTCGTCGCCATCCGCCACGGCCTGCCCATTCGTAACTACCTCGAACGTACCGCCCGTCGCAGGGAGGATCTCTATCTTATAGGGAATCGGCGTGTATTCCGCCTTGATCTCCATGCCCGTCATATCTATGGTGTAAGGCAATTGCGTGTCCCATCCCTTTGTATATCCCTCCTTGTCCGGGATAACCGACACCTCCATATCGATCTTCGCACCGTTATTGCCATATTTGACAATAGATTGATTCTCACCATAGGAGAAGATAACGCAATAAACCTCTTTCGAGGCTTTCTCCTCCGTGTTCAAGAAGAAGAGCAATACGGGATACGGTTCGCCACCTTCACCAAGGGCTTGGCCAAAGCCCATGTACAACTTGTCAGCGACTTCGCCGCTCTTGAAAGCATCCAACGATTTCGGGAAAGTCCCCGCGACAGGAGCTTCCCCACAGCTCGAATCCAGATAATAACAGTCGTGCACACTACCACCGGAAACCACGATACCCGCTATGGCACCCACATTTCCGTCTCCCGTAATCTGGCCGATATTGTAGCAATTCGAGATGACCGCATCATTCGCGTTCTCACCTACAATGCCGCCCACAGCTCCAAGAGGCTCACCTCCGGTCACCTTACCCGTATTATAACAATTAAAGACAGACTTGTTGCCATTATTAAAGCCCGCTATGCCGCCAACCTTATGATTCCCGATTACCTCGCCCTCATTATAACAGTTTCCAACAACATAACCGTTAACGCCCACGATGCCGCCGACCTCATTGTTTCCCATAACCTTGCCACTATTATAACAACCCGAGATTGAATTTCTGGTAAAGGAAAAAACATACCCCACGATACCGCCGACTCTCTCCCCTCCTGAAATAAAGCTCTCCACTACGCCCACGTTCCAGACCGCCGCTCCATCACCGGAGATCGCTCCAAAAAGCCCTATTTCCTTCTTTGAATCACCGCTGATATAGATTCCTTTTACGACATGTCGCTGTCCATCGAAAAAGCCCTTGAAAGGCAGATCGAAAGAGCCGATCGGTATCCATGCGTTCAGCCCCGTGGTGTTCTCATCCCAATTCACCCAACCTTCCGTCATATTCAAGAGGATGTCACTCTCCAACCGGATGGTCTTTCCGGAAAAATTATCCTTGCCACTATTCACCTGCTCCGCTACCCAAGCCAACTCTTCGGCCGTCGTGATCAGGTACGAGCCATTCCCATCTTTGCCAGGTTCGCTGGTGGTGCCATCCCATACCGCTTGCCCCCACGCTTGTCCTGCGAGAAGGAGCAACAGCGTTATACCCCAAAACAGGCGGAGCATCCCGACGATGCCTTGCCCTAACTTTCTTACATCCGTTCTATTATCCATTGCATTCCTTGTTTTATACCCCCTTGGGGCTCTCTCGCAAATATACAAACAAAATATAAAATCAGCCGTTCTGAAAAAGAAAACGTGCTCAAAATGGGAGTTTTATTCCCTTTTCCTGTACCCGATCAACGCCAGCCCGTTGAAGAGGAGCGCGAAAAGGGAGATGATCCCAAAGTGTCCCCATACGTCCGTGAATCCCGCACCTTTCAGGTAGACCATCCGGATCACCTCCACGAAATAGCGCATCGGGTTAAACAGCGTCAAAGTCCTCGCCCACTCCGGCATGCTGTTGATCGGCGTAAAGAGACCGCTCAAGAGGGCGAAGATGATCAGGAAGAAGATGGTGGTGAAGTTCGCCTGCTGCTGCGACGACTAGATTGAGGAAACCGCCAAGCCTATCCCCGTAAACACCAGGAGATAGATCGCGGCGTAGGC
>USAD01000219.1 GCA_900552415.1 uncultured Parabacteroides sp. | reverse complement strand
CCCTACTTAAACTGGTCTTACTTCTCACGAAAGAAATCGGTAAAAACGAATACGATTTATCAACCAAAAATCAAAAGGCCCAAAAGAACCTAGAATTGGTCAACCTATACATCATGCACAACGCCAGTCGAAAGATCAAACTGGAAGATGTCGCTAAACTCATCAACATGAACCGATTCGCCTTCTGCACCTTCTTCAGGAAAAACACAGGAAAAACCTTTTTCTCCTACCTCGAAGAATACAGAATCCGGTTAGCCTGCCAAATGCTGGAGGAGGATGAATCCTCCATCTCCGACATCTGCTACAAGGCTGGATTTAATGATGTTCCCCATTTCAACCGAACCTTTAAAAGGATCATGGGCATCAGTCCCAAAGAATACAGAAAACAGAAATGATGCCCATTCCTTTATCTCTCATCGTATGGCCATCTCCTGTCTAAATTCGGAAGGAGTATGGCCCGTATATGCCTTAAAGAGATGATTAAAATGAGACAGGCTATTGAATCCCGACAAATAACAAATCTCAGAAACAGGCAAACATTCCCTTTCCAATAAGCAGGTCGCATGCTTTAGACGGTACTCATTCAGATATCTCGAAAAATTCATCCCCGAGAAACGCCTCATCTTCAAATCGAAGGTAACGCTGCTCATTCCTAGATGCTGGGCCAAATCCTCTTTCTTTACACCTTCCATGATATGTGCCTCTAAGAAAGCCTTTACACGATCCATAAACCGCCTTTCTTCCGATTTCCGCTCATACGCCAAAAATGAGCCTTGCGACAAATTGGAAACGAGCGACAACAAATCCAATATAGAGCCTATCTTACGCAGGTCACCATCACGCATGGAATTCAAAAGCGCAATAATTCTTCTAGACATATCAGCATTAAACACAACCGCACCTTGAAGTGAAAGTAACCGATCTACACGATCCCGTAATTCCGGAAAAATCTCAGCGACATTTTCCAGAAAAGAGGGTTTGAGAAAAGCCGCAACCAAGCGAATCTTCCCTTCCTTATCCGTATCAGAAGGATTAAACTCATAACTATGAGGCACATGAGGAGAAATCAAGACAACCTCTCCCGCAAAGAACGACGAAGTATATGTTCCCAATTGCTTTATTCCCCGTCCTTTGTTAACATACAATACCGTAAAAGCCTCCTGCACATGCGAGCACACCTCTCTTTCAGGCAAAAAACTCACATAATGATAGGCAAATTCCTCCATCCATAATCCATCATCCATATACCATTCCTTTCTTTTATTCAAACGGTCATTTTATGCCAATCGCCACTTAGGGCTGATTGGCCCATGTCGTTTTTACTCACTCAAATAACTAAACTTATGCTTTTAGTGGCTTAAGAACCATCCGCCCTAAGGGGAAAAAGTTAACAAAATCCCACGGCAGAAGGTATCACAAAATAAAGTGAAACCGAGCCTTAAAACTTGCTCGATTCCACAAAAAAATTGTCGTAAATTATCATCGTGTGTTTCCCATAGCCTACCATTCCATCACCAACAGACAATGGCTACTACATAAACGAGAACTTAAGCAAAGCGCCACCATAAGCTGGCACCTTAACTTGATAATAGAACGCGTCAGACAGCGTACTGATCGATCTTTTCCCCGTAAAAAGATCCGTCACATAAGCCGGTTTATTATCCTCTATACCTAATGTCTGGAATGCCTCTACCGGAATCCGAATTCCAATGGATTGATCTCCCCTATCGAAATTAGCGACCGCCAGCAAAACCTCATTCCGCCATTTACGCAAGAAAACATATTGCTTACGGACATTCATATAGGGATTATCCTTATTGGCATACATCAAGTCGTAGAACTCACCTTGAGAGACAACCGGTTCCATCTTAGCGATGTTCAAAAGCTTGGCATAAGTCTCACGCAACTTAACCTGAGCAGGAGAAAGTTTTTCCTTATCAAAACGACCACCGTTATTCCAGTCACGAATACTTTGGATACTCCAATAATCGAAAATGGTCGTCCGACCATCACGGCCACTGAAGCCCTCCTCATCCATACCCGGCTCACCCAATTCCTGACCACAATAGATCATGACCGGATTGATATTCATCATCGCGGAGACCGTCATACCGGCAATACCCAACCGGGCATCTCCCGCAAAGAAAGGAGAAGCGAGACGCTGCTCATCATGATTCTCCAGGAAATTCAACATTTGAGGCTGGATATTACCCAATTTCTGCCAACAAGCGGTAATTGCCTCAGCCGATGCTTCCCCACGCATGACCGCCTTTAACGTATCATACAAGCCAACCTTATCATACAAATAATCGAAATGGCCCGTAAACAGATAATTGCGGTACTCATCCGGATTATAGACCTCTGCGATGAAGATTACCGGGAACTGTTGCTTTACTCGTGGAATAGCCCAATTCCAGAACTCAACGGGAACCATCTCTGCCATATCGCAACGGAAGCCATCAATTCCTTTAGCCGCCCAGAACAACAGGATATCCAACATTTTACTCCAGGTATCCGGTATTGGCGAGAAATGACAAGCGCCACCATTCTGATAATCGACACCATAATTCAACTTAACGGTCTCATACCAATCGTTTATTCCCGGAGTCGCGCTAAAACAATTGTTTCCGGTCACCTTGGCAGGAAACTCACTGTACTCAAAATCCTCATCATCCTGATCGTCGAAATGGAGCACTAAAGTCTGCCCTGGCAGGTAGTAGAAATTATTGTTCGGATCAAATGCCTTATTTACGTTATCGTGATCACCCAAATCACCTACATAATTTTCCTTGCGATCTGAAAAATACTGACGCGCCACATGATTAGGTACAAAGTCGATAATCACCTTCATTCCTGCCTCATGCGTCCGGCGTACCAACGCCTCAAACTCTTCCAAACGATCCGGTACGGAATCAGCCAAGTCAGGATCAATATCGTAATAATCCTTGATCGCATAAGGTGAACCGGCCTGTCCCTTGACAATAGCCGTGTGATCCTTGCGAATGCCATAAGCGGTATAATCCGTCTTGGTCGCATGCTCAATCACGCCTGTATACCAGATATGGGAAACACCCAACTCGGCAATGGCCGCTAACGCCTTAGGCGTGAACGCCGAGAACTTTCCGACCCCATTCTGAGCCAGACTACCATTCTTCACCAGTTGAGTGTTGGTATTACCGAACCAGCGCGGGAATACCTGATAAATCACTATCTTGTCCTTATTATCCATGTTCCTTTTGTTTTAGTGGCAAAAAGCGAGAGCAGATCAGGGATTCAATTCCTTCTTTCCCGCCAAAATCGCCTTGGCTAATATATCTGTTTTATTATCATTCACCAATTTCTAGAAAGCCCGCATAGCGGCAACGTAACCCAACTCAGAGATCACGTCAACATTCTCCAGGTCGAAAGTCTTGTATAACCCGGCCTCTTCCACCTCGATCAAGACATCGCAAAGCTCACGATCCTCCAACGTGTTCGCCCGGAACAGGTAATGATAGGAACGCTCCGCGATATGCACCAAGGTCTGTTTATATTTCTGGGGAATCAAGGGGCTGACATTCACGCCCACGATCCGCTCGCACTCCTCGCGGATGGTTGAGACAGGGAAATTGCGGAACAGGCCACCGTCCACATAATGAATGCCATTAATCACAACCGGACTGAAAATAACCGGGATACTGCATGAGGCCGTTACCGCCTCAACGATCGGCCCCTCACGAAACTCGACACTCTCGCCATGATCCAGGTCGGTCGCCACAACAACCAGCGGAATATTCAAGTCCTCGAAATTCTTGGCACGCAAATGTCTCTTCAGGAACAGACTGAAACGATTGCTGTCAAAGAGACCCGCTTTCGGGATCTGCAACTGGGCGAACTCGGAAAACTCACGCCCCGAAAAAAGAAGCTTGATCTCGTCGGCTGTATAACCATCGGCAAATAAAGCCCCCATTAAGGAGCCGACACTCGTTCCGGCAATAATATCCGGTTGCAACCCACATTCTTCCAAAGCCTTAAATACACCTAAATGGGCGAACCCCTTCGCGCCTCCACCACTCAACGATAAACCTAAATTATATTTCTTTTGGGTCGTTCTTTCCGCCATACAGGTCCATTTTGAAATTCTTCGGCAAATATGCCTTTTTTTCCGTGACTCTCATATTCTTTAGCACAAAAGTTTTCGATCGGATTCCTCTTTTTGCTAAATTTACCCCACGTGAAGCTATCACGACACATTAAGTTTAATTTTAAATCTTAATCCACCATGATTACAAGTATTTTCTGGATCGTGCCTCTGGCCTCTATCCTGGCATTGGCATTCGCCTGGGTCTTCTTCAGGCAGATGATGAAAGAGAGTGAAGGAACCGAGTTGATGGCTAAAATCGCCGCCCATGTGCGTGATGGGGCGATGTCGTACCTGAAACAACAATACAAGGTCGTCGCCACCGTCTTTCTCATCTTAGTGATCCTCTTCTCGATCATGGCTTATGGCTTCGGCGTACAGAACGAATGGGTACCCGTCGCCTTCCTGACCGGCGGTTTCTTCTCCGGACTGGCCGGATTCCTTGGCATGAAAACCGCGACCTACGCCTCCGCCCGAACGGCCAACGCCGCGAGAAACTCGCTCAACAAGGGTTTGAGGGTTGCCTTCCGCAGTGGTGCCGTCATGGGACTGGTCGTCGTGGGTCTCGGATTGCTCGATATCTCCTTCTGGTATATCCTGCTGAATGCCCTGATTCCAGCCGACGCGATGGATCCAACCCATAAATTGACCATCATTACCACCACGATGCTGACCTTCGGCATGGGTGCCTCGACGCAAGCGCTCTTCGCCCGTGTCGGTGGCGGTATCTATACGAAAGCGGCCGATGT
>USAD01000218.1 GCA_900552415.1 uncultured Parabacteroides sp. | reverse complement strand
CCGATTATCCGGATAGTCCTGAAAGCTGGACGACGGGCGCCAACTATGGCGGTTATTCCGCTGCGAAAGGCCATCTCCGTACCGCTTATAATGGAGGCGGACTGACCTTCGACGAGCAAGGACAGGTCGATGAATTCGCCCTCGATGGCTTCGGTATCGCCGGTTATGGACTGGGCGTTGATCTGGGTGTCGCTTACTCGCCCATCGATCACCTGAATCTTTCCGCCTCGGTGACCGATCTCGGCTTCCTGAAATGGCGCGAGGAGGCTATCTCGATCGCATCGGTCGACAACAGCGAACAAGTCGAGATCACCTACGAGAACTATGACCGCTATTTAGGTGACGACATCTTCAACCCAAGCCGGTATAACCTGACAGAAGACGAGCCTGAGAGCTATAAGACGGGCCTGCGGACAACACTTTCGGTCGGTGCCGAATACAGATTGGGCGCCCAAGAGCAATTCAGCGTGGGTTCTCTTTACAACATTCGTTTTTCCGAGCCGTTCAACCGTTCGACCATCAGCCTCGTGGGCGGCTATGTACCGAAAGGCTCGTCGTTCAACGCCTCGTTGGCCTACAGTTATATCCAATCCACCGGCAACGCCCTCGAGGCCTTGATCAAGTTCGGCAACAGCTTTATCGGCGCCAACTATGTTCTCGCCGGCGAGCAGGCCTCATTCGGTGTCTATCTGGGCATGTCAATCCCATTAGGAGCGATCAGGGAATAACTCGACAAACGGATATTGCCCACCACGGCCCAAACCGACGAGAGGGAATTCCCTGACCGCTAAATCGCCGCGAAACGGCGCAACGACTTATCCCAAAGCGGTTGGGTATAGATAAGGCGAACCGCCTCTTCTGGCGTGTGGGCGACAGCCCACATGCCGGCATGCTGATCGCGCATGAAGTTCTCCTTCACGGCCCGCTCAAAGAGAGCCAAGAGGGCGTCATAATAACCGTCGGTATTAAGGATCACGATCGGGTTGGTGAACAGACCGAGCTGTTTCCAGGTGATGATCTCGAGCAACTCCTCGAAGGTGCCGCAACCACCGGGCAGAGCGATAACGGCGTCGGCCAAGTCTGCCATCCGTTGCTTGCGCTCGTGCATCGTCTCGGTGACGATTAATTCCGTCAATCCCTTGTGATACCAATCCTGCTCCACCATGAAACGGGGAATCACGCCCGTCACGGTTCCTCCGGCGGCCAGTGTCGCGTCAGAAACCGCCCGCATCAAGCCGATATTACCGGCGCCATTGACTACCCGAAGGCCTCGCTCGCCCAACAAACGCCCCAACTCATCGGCGGCTTGGAAATAGATTTCCGGGATCTTCGTGCTCGACGCGCTATATACACATACTGTCTTTATATCGTTCATCTCTCTTTTTCTTGTTTTCTTGTCTTGTCCATATCATAACCAAAAAGGGCGAAATCACCCAGGCAAGGATCGCCGGGGAAAACTTCTCTCAAAGCATCCGTAATCTCGGCGGCGGCTCGCCACGAAGTCTCTTTCCGGCGAGTCAACCCCAATTCAAGGGCCACCTGCCGCACATGCGTATCCAACGGAACCAACAGCTCATCCGGATCGAGGCTCTCATGCCAAAGGCCAAAATCGACTATACCGTCCCGGCGTCCCATCCAGCGCAGGAACATCGCCAGCCGTTTGCAGGCACAACCGCTCGTGACCGACGGGATCCCGACAATATCGGGGAACAACCGACGCAACCGGCGAGTCGGACACTCTCCTGCGGGTATCGAGGCAAAGGCGGCCTCCAAACTGCCATAGCGACGATAGATCTCCCGCAAGCGCCGGCATAAACGGCGAAGGTCGGCAAAGGTATAAAAACGGTAGAAAGTATCTCGCCTTCCCTCGCCCGCCTCGCCCCTTAAAACGGCGAATTCATCGTCGGCCTCCATGATAAAAGCGTACGGGCTCTCACCCATCCAATCGTGCAGCAAACCCGCTTTCGCCAAGATATGTTCTCGCCGGCCATAGGCGATCCAGGCCGTCAGGAACGCGGAAACCTCGATATCCAGCCGGTCGCTGAATCGATGAGGAAAGCTGACCGGATCGTCGGGAATGAAAGCCGGCGTGTTATATTGGGCTGCCCAGACACGCAGTCGCTCAGCCAATGCCTTATCCATTCCTCCGGTATTTCATATCCATAAAATAGCGTCGTTCCTCCTCCGGATAATGCTCGATCGCATAACGCAAGGCGGTACGGGGCATATCGGCCGCGTGCTTCTCAAGGAAGGCGGTCAAGGTTGCCCGGTCACGCTTCCCCACCTCACGAAGCATCCAGCCGACCGCCTTTCGCATCAGGTCGTGCGGATCGCCCAGCAACTGTTCGGCCAAGGCGAGCGTATCGGTAAAATCGTCACGATGGATAAAGGCCCAGGTCGAGACAATGGCGATCCGTCGTTCCCAAAGGCAATCGCTTCCGGCCAGCCGATAGAGAATCGAGCGGTCCCGATTCACCAGATACTCGCCCAAAATATCCCGACAGGTCAAATCCACCAAATCCCAGTTATCGCAATGCCGTGCGTTACGCAGATAGAAACGGACGATCTCCTCACGTTCGCTGTCGGTCGTCTTCCGTCGCTTGTAACGATAGCAAAGGATCAACAGGCCACAGAGCCGAGCCTCGTGCCACTCACTCTCCACCAAACGCTGGATCTCGTCGATCGGCGTCTCGATATGGGTCTTGGCGATTGCCCTGTTGACCGGCACGGTGACACCCAGGAAACGGTCGCCCTCGCCATACTCGCCCGGCCCGGTCTTGAAGAAACGGCTCAGGTGCGCCGCCTTCTCCGAGGATCCGGCGGCACGCAGCTCATCCAGGATCGCAAGCGCCGTCATGGCTTCAGCACTCTGGCGACCGGCCGATCTCCCTCGAGGAAGCCGATCACGTTATCACTTACCGCACGGGCCATCGCCACCCGAACCTCCATTGTCTGCGTGCCGATGTGCGGCGTCAAGACCACGTTTTCCAACTCAAGCAACTCGGGCAACGGATGGTCGCCAAACTCGAATACGTCGAGACCGGCGCCCAGGATCTCGCCCGCACGCAAGGCCTCGACCAGCGCATGCTCATCGACCAACGGACCACGAGCCGTGTTGACCAGGATCGCCGTCGGCTTCATCAGGCACAATTCCGCCTCACCGATGATATGGCGTGTCTCCGGCGTATAGGGCGCGTTCAACGAGACAAAATCAGCAGTCCGAAGCAACTCTTCTTTCGTTAGGCAGAAGGTCGCGCCCAAGGCTTGCTCCGTCGCTTCATCGAGACGATGGCGATTATGATAGATCACCGTCATGCCGCACGCCACGGCCCGGCGGGCCAATGCCTGCCCGATGCGCCCCATACCGATAACACCAAGTGTCTTGCCCTCGATGTTCACGCCCAGGTTCTCGAGCACGCCCACCTTCATCGCCTTGCCAAGCGTCCGCAGCTTACGGTCGCACTCGGTGACGCGCCGTGCCGTGTCGAGCATCAAGGCCAAGGCCAGGTTGGCGGTCGGCGCCGTCACCTGGTCGGGCGTATTGGCTACCGTGATTCCTTTCGAGAGGCAATAGGCTACGTCAATATTATTATAGCCGACGGCATAGTTGGCCACCAACCGGAGTTTTGGGGCGTGATCGATCAACTCCTGCCGCACCGGGAAATCGAACATCGAGCAGAGCACGTCGTAGTCGGGAATCATCTCATAGACCTCCTCGTACGTGAAATCACGTCCCTCAGGAAAGGTTACGTCGTAACGTTCCTCCAGCTCCGTGAAGCCCTCACGGAACATATCGTAAGTCACCAATATCTTCATATCGTCCTTCTTTTATTTGATTAATCCTTTTGGTTGGCAAAGTTAATCACTATTTTTGCCCGACAAACAAGCTAACATTCGGAAAACATGATATTGAACTACATCTGGATCGCCTTCTTCCTGGTCGCTTTCGTGGTGGCCGCCGGCCGTTTGGTTATCGGGGGCGATACACAAGTCTTCACGGATATTATCAACGCCTCGTTCGACTCGGCCAAGACCGGATTCGAGATCTCCATCGGCCTGACCGGCATCCTGTCGCTCTGGCTCGGCATCATGAAGATCGGCGAGCGAGGCGGTGTCGTGCAGGCCTTCGCCCGAGTCGCCTCGCCTGTCTTCAGCAAGCTGTTTCCCGGCATCCCGAAAGATCATCCGGCCACCGGTTCCATCTTCATGAACCTTTCGGCCAACCTGCTCGGGCTCGACAACGCCGCCACCCCGATGGGACTGAAGGCGATGCAGCAGCTCCAGGAATTGAACAGCAAGAAGGAGGCGGCCAGCGACGCCATGATCATGTTCCTTTGCGTGAATGCCTCGGGATTGACGCTGATCCCGGTCACGATCATGATGTACAGGGCACAGATGGGCGCCGCCAATCCATCGGACGTTTTCCTGCCGATCATGCTGGCTACCTTCACCTCGACGCTGGTAGCGATCCTGGCGGTTTGTGTCAAGCAACGGATCAATATCCTCCAACGAAACCTGCTGCTCTTTTTCGGCGGACTGATCGCCTTTATCGTCGGACTGGTCCTGTTGTTCCGCTCAATGCCGCAAGAGGAGGTCTCACTCTATTCGACCCTCTTCGCGAATACACTCCTCTTCACGATCATCTGCGGATTCATCGTGAGTGGACTGCGCAAACGGATCAACGTCTACGACGCCTTCATCGAGGGCGCCAAGGAGGGATTCCAGACAGCGATCACCATCATTCCCTACCTGGTAGCGATCCTGGTGGGCGTCGGTGTCTTCAGGGCATCAGGCGCCATGGACTTCCTGATCGACGGTGTACGGATGGGCGTAGCCGCGATCGGTCTGAATACCGATTTCGTGGAGGCGCTGCCGACGATCCTGATGAAGCCGCTTAG
>USAD01000217.1 GCA_900552415.1 uncultured Parabacteroides sp. | reverse complement strand
AAGGAGGACCAGGAGAAATACGAGCATATTATCAAGGTCTATCGGGACAATCTCGTTACCGAGCAATGGGCGATTGAGCAAGGATTCAAGAAAGGGCATGAGAAGGGACTGCAAGATGGACTTATCCTAACTGCCCGCGGCATGAAAGTCAAAGGATATCCGTTGGAAGATATCGCTCAGATTACTGGGCTCTCGATAGAGGAGATACGGGAATTGTAAACATTTTTCTGATGGTGGATGATTTTATAATAATCTCGCCAAAATAATGTACCTTCGCGGCATTGAATAAGAATATAAATAGTAAAGAGTTATGCAGAAACCGTCTATACCTAAAGGCACCCGTGATTTCTCGCCGGTGGAAATGGCTAAACGTAATTATATCTTCAATACGATCCGTGAGGTTTATCATCTTTATGGATTCCAACAGATCGAGACACCCGCGATGGAGAACCTTTCAACCTTGATGGGTAAGTATGGAGAGGAAGGCGATAAGTTGTTGTTCAAGATCTTGAACTCGGGTGATTGTTTTGCCGGTATCGCAAAGGAGGAGCTGGAGGAGATGAACCCGGTAAAGTTTGCCGCTAAGGCTTGCGAGAAGGGCTTGCGTTATGACCTGACCGTTCCATTCGCCCGTTTCGTGGTGCAGCATCGTAACGAGATCTCTTTCCCGTTCAAGCGTTATCAGATCCAACCGGTATGGCGTGCCGACCGGCCCCAGAAGGGACGTTACCGTGAGTTTTACCAATGTGATGGTGATGTGGTAGGTTCGGATTCCTTGATTAATGAGGTGGAGTTGATCCAGATTATGGACGAGGTGTTCCATCGGTTTGGTATCCGGGTTTGTATCAAGATGAATAACCGTAAGATCCTGTCGGGTATCGCTGAGGTGATTGGTGCTGCGGATAAGATTGTCGATATTACGGTGGCGATTGATAAGCTGGATAAGATTGGTCTGGATAAGGTGAACGAGGAGTTGCGTGATAAGGGGCTTTCTGAGGAGGCGATCGCCAAGTTGCAACCGGTGATCTTGTTGAGAGGCTCGAACCGTGAGAAGATCGCTTCATTGAAAGAGGTACTGGCCGCTTCCGAGACTGGCTTGAAAGGAATAGAGGAGATGGAATTTATTCTTGACCGTATTGAGAAGCTGGCTTTGCGGGCTGAACTGGAGTTGGACTTGACATTGGCGCGTGGCTTGAACTATTATACGGGCGCGATCTTTGAGGTCAAGGCTCTCGATGTACAGATCGGAAGCATCACCGGTGGTGGTCGTTACGACAACTTGACCGGCGTGTTTGGCATGGAAGGCGTATCAGGCGTTGGTATCTCTTTTGGCGCAGACCGTATTTACGACGTGCTGAACCAGTTGGATCTTTATCCGAAAGACGCATTACAGACGACCCAGTTGCTGTTTGTCAACTTCGGTTCTCAGGAGGAAGCTTACCTGTTGCCGATCGTGGCTAAGGTTCGTGCCGCCGGTATCCGTACGGAACTTTATCCGGAAAGCTGCAAGATGAAGAAGCAGATGAGTTACGCTGACGCGAAGAAGATCCCGTTTGTGGCGATCGTAGGCGAGACAGAGATGGCTGAAGGCAAGATTAACCTCAAAAATATGTTGACCGGTGAGCAATCTATGTTGACGATTGATGAGCTGATCGAACGGATGGGTTAAGAAGAATCCACAGATCGTTCTATACCTTATATTATATACAGGCTGGCAGACCAAAACTGCCAGCCTGTCGTGTTTTATGGAGCTGGAAGTTGTTTGACTCGTGAAATAATGTCAGAATATGGCTTTATTCCGGTTTTGGCACACTATTCGCTATAGAATAAGCGTGAGTCGATAAAATGGGCTTGCGCTATTAACAAGTAATTATTAACATTTAAATTATAAGATCATGAACATTAAACCATTAGCAGACCGTGTGTTGATTAAGCCGGCTGCCGCAGAAGAGAAGACACTTGGCGGAATCATCATTCCGGATTCAGCGAAAGAGAAACCGTTAAAAGGCGAGATCGTTGCTGTAGGTAACGGAACTAAAGATGAAGAGATGGTTGTAAAAGTTGGCGATACTGTCCTGTATGGTAAATACGCTGGTACAGAGATCGAGCTTGAGGGCGAGAAATATTTGATCATGCGTCAATCTGACGTTCTCGCTATTATCTAATCTAATCAATATCAATAACGACTAAAAATATTAAGAATCATGGCAAAAGAGATTAAATATGATATGGATGCCCGCGACCTTTTGAAGAAGGGCGTGGATGAGTTGGCGAACGCTGTTAAGGTGACACTGGGCCCGAAAGGTCGTAACGTTATCATCGAGAAGAAATTTGGTGCTCCTCACATTACGAAGGATGGTGTAACAGTCGCTAAAGAGGTTGAGTTGGCTGATCCGTTCGAGAACATGGGCGCTCAATTGGTTAAGGAGGTTGCTTCTAAGACTAACGACAATGCCGGTGACGGTACGACTACCGCTACTGTATTGGCTCAGGCAATCATTGGTGTTGGTTTGAAGAACGTAACGGCTGGCGCTAACCCAATGGATCTGAAGCGTGGTATCGACAAGGCTGTCGCTAAGGTTGTTGAGCACATCGCTGAGCAGGCTGAAGAGGTTGGTGATAAGTTCGAGAAGATCGAGCATGTCGCTAAGATCTCCGCTAACGGTGACGAGGCAATCGGTAAGTTGATCGCTGAGGCTATGCAACGTGTCAAGAAAGAGGGTGTTATCACAGTAGAAGAGGCAAAGGGTACTGAGACAACAGTTGATGTTGTTGAGGGTATGCAATTCGATCGTGGTTACATCTCTCCGTACTTCGTAACAGATACAGAGAAGATGGAGTGCCAGATGGAGAATCCTTACATCTTGATCTACGATAAGAAGATCTCTGTATTGAAAGACCTTCTGCCTATCCTTGAGCCGGTTGTGCAGAGCGGTCGTCCGATGTTGATCATCGCTGAGGATATCGATAGCGAGGCTTTGGCAACTTTGGTCGTTAACCGTCTGCGTGGTTCTTTGAAGATCTGTGCTGTTAAGGCTCCGGGCTTCGGTGACCGTCGTAAGGCTATGTTGGAGGATATCGCCGTATTGACAGGTGGTACGGTTGTTTCTGAGGAGAAGGGCTTGAAGCTGGAAGGCACGACTTTGGATATGCTGGGTACGGCTGAGAAAGTAACTGTCAACAAAGATAACACGACTATCGTTAATGGCGCTGGCGACAAGGAGTTGATCCAGGCTCGTATCGGTCAGATCAAGATCCAGATGGAGAATACAACTTCTGACTATGATAAAGAGAAACTGCAAGAGCGTTTGGCTAAGATGGCCGGTGGTGTTGCTGTTCTTTACGTAGGTGCTCCTTCTGAGGTTGAGATGAAAGAGAAGAAAGACCGCGTAGATGACGCATTGCACGCGACTCGTGCGGCTATCGAGGAAGGTACAGTTCCTGGTGGTGGTGTCGCTTACATCCGTGCGATCGAGGCATTGGAAGGCCTGAAAGGTGATAACGATGATGAGACAACAGGTATCGAGATCGTTAAACGTGCGATCGAGGAGCCGCTTCGTCAGATCGTCGCTAACGCTGGTAAAGAGGGCGCCGTTATTGTCCAGAAGGTAAAAGAGGGCAAGGATGACTATGGTTACAACGCTCGTAAGGACTGCTTCGAGAACTTGTGTGCCGCTGGTGTCATCGACCCGGCTAAGGTAACTCGTGTCGCTTTGGAGAACGCCGCTTCTATCGCGGGCATGTTCTTGACGACTGAGTGCGTGATCGCTGATAAGAAGGAGGAGACTCCTGCCGCTCCGATGAACCCGGGTATGGGTGGCGGAATGGGTGGCATGATGTAATCCTTCCCAAAGAATAATAAGAGAAGGCCGGTTGCCGGAAGGTGACCGGCCTTTTTTTGTCCGTATGTTTTGTACTCCAGTTCTAATTGTTTTGAAAATTCGGAAATCGTGTTTACTTTTGTTCCTTAATGGGTTAACTTGAGTAAAAAGAATAGATAAAAGAGAGAAATTGAAGGAAATGCGAACTCAAATAGAGGAGGAGATCGTTTTGTTGTTGCGTGATCCGGAAAGGGCACGTGAGGGTTTTTCCAGGATAGTCAACCTGTATGCGGAGAAACTGTATTGGCAAATACGAAAGATGGTGTTGAGTCATGACGACGCGAATGATCTTCTTCAGAATACATTTATGAAAGCATGGGCCAATATCGACCTTTTCCGGGGTGAGGCGAAATTGTCGACTTGGCTGTATAAGATCGCCTTGAATGAATGCATTACGTTCTTGAATATGGATCGGGGGCAGAATCAGGTCTCGATCGATGATAACGACCTGTTCTTGATGGATCAGTTGAAAGATGATCCCTATTTTGATGGCGATGATCTGCAGAAGCGTCTGCAGGAGGCGATCCTGACTTTGCCTGAAAAACAAAGGATCGTTTTCTTGATGAAATATTATGATGACATGAAATATGAGGATATTGCCGAGGTACTGGATGTGGCCGTGGGAACGCTGAAGGCAACTTATCACAATGCGGTAAAGAAAATAGAGGAAAGTTTGAAGATTTCGGATACTTTACCCTCGTTCGAATAGTTATTGGATAATAGAAAATGGAAGGTTATGGATAATTTGGATGAGAAATATAAATCAAAGAACCCGTTCTCGGTGCCTGATCGTTATTTTGACACGTTGGGCGACCGGGTGATGGACCGGATAAAGGATGAGGAAGGGAAGACACGGGAAACGAGTTCGTTTCAGACGTTAAAACCTTATCTCGGTTTAGCGGGATTATTCGCTTTCGCAATGATCGTCATACAGTTGCTGGTCCCTAATCTGGTGGATGAAAATCGGATGTTGTCAAAAAATGGAGAGCAGGCGAACATGACGGCACAAGCAGAGGATGAGAATATTTTCG
>USAD01000216.1 GCA_900552415.1 uncultured Parabacteroides sp. | reverse complement strand
AACAATGAAAGATCGTATTCGTAAGATAATGGAGCTTGAATCGTCCACGCCGTCCCGGTTCGCGGAGTCGATTGGTATCCAACGTGCGGCCATGTCACATATATTGTCTGGACGGAACAACCCCAGTTTGGATGTCATGACAAAAATCCTGGAACGGTATACTTACGTAAATCCGGATTGGCTCCTGTTCGGCAAAGGCGACATGAGACGTGTTTCCACTTCTAACGATGCCTCCAATTCACCCCAAGAGAATTCAATATTAGAAGGGAATCCCGAGGATGATTCCGTATATCGCGAGGAAAATCGGGATAAAATGGCTGTAAGTGGTAATAAATCGACTGTTGTCGAGAAAGTTATCATACAGGAAAAGCCCTCCAAGACAATCAACAAAATCATGGTCTTTTATTCCGATAACACTTTTGACACCTTTGTTCTCGAAAAAGAGAAGAAAGAATAAAGGATAATTCGGGCATCTCATCCCATTCTCGTATCTTTGCACATAAACAAATCAATGTTTATGAAAAAGTGCATTTTAGATATGAGGGTCGTAGAAAACCTGCGTCTTCATAAGAACTATTGTTTATTGAAACTGACTCCGGATGGACAAACCCTGCCCGAAATGCGGCCGGGCCAATTCGTGGAAGTCAGGGTCGACGGCTCAAACTCGACGTTCCTGCGTCGGCCGATCTCTGTCAATTATGTCGATAAGGCTAAAAACGAGCTTTGGCTCCTGATCCAGCTTGTCGGCGATGGTACCCGTAAACTTGCTGAAGCTCAAGTAGGTGGAACGATCAACGTCGTATTGCCCTTGGGTAATGGCTTCACGATGCCCACAAGTGAGGAGGTTGGAAAGAAAT
Source organism: uncultured Parabacteroides sp. (assembly GCA_900552415.1). GTDB lineage: Bacteria > Bacteroidota > Bacteroidia > Bacteroidales > Tannerellaceae > Parabacteroides > Parabacteroides intestinipullorum. Next base: position 4,058 of record USAD01000216.1, on the reverse strand, counting down.
TCCTGCTCATCGGTGGTGGTGTCGGCACGGCGCCTATGCTCTATTTGGGTGAAATGTTGAGACAAATGAATATCCGCCCGGCTTTCCTGCTGGGAGCCCGCTCGAAGGATGACCTGCTGCAACTGGAAGAGTTCCAGAAAATTGGAGATGTTTACATCACGACCGAGGATGCCTCTTTGGGCGAAAAGGGATATGTGACGAACCACTCCATCCTTAAGGAGGTCCGTTTCGATCAGATCTTCACGTGCGGCCCGAAACCCATGATGGTCGCTGTCGCCAAATACGCCAGGGCCGAATCCATCCCTTGCGAAGTCTCATTAGAGAACACGATGGCTTGTGGCATCGGCGCTTGCCTCTGCTGCGTCGAGAAAGATCACGAAGGCCATAATGTTTGTGTTTGTAAAGAAGGTCCCGTATTTAATATTGATAGATTGACATGGCTGAATTAAGAGTAAATATTGGAAAATTAAGTTTGAAAAATCCGGTAATGACCGCATCCGGAACTTTTGGTTATGGTGTCGAGTATGCCGACTTTTTTGACATCTCACGTCTTGGTGGCATTTTTGTAAAAGGTACCACAATCCAGCCACGTGAGGGAAACGATTATCCGCGTTTGGCGGAAACACCTTCCGGAATGCTTAATGCGGTAGGATTGCAAAACAAGGGCGCCGATTATTTCATTGATCATATCTATCCAACGATCAAGGATATTGACACGAATATGATCGTCAACGTCAGCGGATCGTCTATCGAAACGTATGTGGAATGCGCCGAGAAGATGGCATCACTGGAGAAAATTCCCGCTATCGAGCTGAATATTTCTTGCCCTAATGTCAAGCAAGGCGGCATGGCATTTGGTGTCACGGCTAAAGGAGCGGCCGAGGTTGTCAAGGCGGTTCGTCAAGTTTATCCGAAAACACTTATCGTAAAATTATCGCCGAATGTCACCGACATCACCGAGATCGCCAAGGCGGTAGAGGCAGAAGGAGCGGATTCCGTTTCCTTAATTAATACGATCCTTGGTATGGCCATTAACGCGGAAAAAAGGAAGCCTGTCCTCTCCACAATAACTGGAGGATTAAGCGGACCATGCGTGAAGCCAATCGCGTTAAGAATGGTTTGGCAAACCTACAAGGCTGTCAAGATTCCTATCATCGGACTCGGTGGTATTTCCAATTGGAAAGACGCCGTCGAATTCATGCTGGCCGGAGCTACGGCGATCCAGATCGGTACTTATAATTTCATCGATCCGGCGGTTTCCGTAAAAGTGATTGACGGCATTAATGAGTATTGCGATCGCCACGGTTTCAAGTCGGCTAGCGAGTTGACCGGAGCGTTGGAGTTGTAAGAAGAATAAGAATGGGAGGAGTAAACAGATTACGACAGGCATTCTGATGCCAGTACGATCCCAATAGTACCGTAGTTTCCTCCCAATCGTACTCCAGTTTCTTTCGGACAGTACTCGAGTTTTCTCCGAAGAGTACTCCAGTTTTCTTCGGACAGTACTGGCCACTGATTCGGAGACAAAAAACAATAAGGCCCGTACGCTTTCCCTTCGAATGAAGAGATATGGCATACGGGCCTCTCTTTTCTCTTTATAGCGCCATATATGGGGCGCTATTCCTGCTTAAAACGCCTCTGTCATGTTCATATAAAAGGCGATTCCTTTCTGGCTTGGATCCTTTCCGAAATCCAGCCTGAAATTCTTTCCCGGCTGGATCTGGAAACGCAGGCCGACACCATAATTAATCTTCCATTTGTTCCAATCCACGATTGGCGCGTTACCGATCGTTCCCGTCCCGACCCAAGTGACAAAACCGCATTTCGCTAAAAAATTACCGCTCTTATACTTCTCGGGGCTCCCGAACATGTGGCGATACTCCACGATCGCGTAGGCCGAGGTTTTATCCCTGTACTTGCCCCAATAATATCCACGCAAGTCGAAGGGCGAGCCAAAATAGGGCAACTCCGAATAGGGAACATTCCCGACGCCGATCTGGGTCCGGGCCACCCAGGCCAAAGTGCTTCTCGGCCGGAAAACCTGCTTGAACTGGCGGTATTCCAAATCGAATATCTCATAGTTATAGCAGCCGCCCAAATATTTTCCGTAGACCTTGGCGATTCCGCTCAACAACATACCCGAAGTGGGAGTCGCCACGTCATCACGGGTATCGTATTGCAACAGGGCGCCAATGCCAACATTTACATATTTTGACTTAAATTTCCTGAAGTATGGATCGCTTTGCATGTACTCGCTCACGTCTCCGGACTTCGTGAAATTGACATCAAACAGGGTTCCGGCATAGACATGAGGCTTGACTTCCCATACGAAACGAGGGTAGAGCTGGAAGTAGCTCCGGCGATATTTTGTCGTTGAATCGGACTGGATGGTGTTCTCTATCGTCTCGAAACCTTTCCCGAAATAATGGGCGGGATCGTTGCGATAGCTGTAGCTGACATAGATCCTGAAACGGTTCTGGTTGAAGAACAAGGTTCCGGCACCGGCCACGACAAACGTCCCGTTCAAGGTGACATTAAACCCGGCAGGAATGAACGATCGTTGCGAAAGGGTATCATCCGGATTGATCCTGAAGCTGGCCAAGGCCGCTCCACCAATACCCAAAGAGGCCTCCGGAGTATAAGAAGGCCCGCCAAGGATAGACCACCAGATCCGTTTGGTCGCACGGATCGAATCACGTCTGAGTTGTTTCTTATAGCGTTCCAATTGCTTGGGGGTTAATTCTTTCCCATCAACCACGACAACGCTCTTCGGCAAGCTGTCGTGAGATTGACTCATTTCCACGTCTTGCCCCATGGCCTTCATGACGAAAAGGCCCAGGAAAGCCAAGATAGAGAGAGTAACTTTTGACATAGCGTTTACTGTAAATATTAATCCAATCTTTAAACCGTAAAAGTATGGGAAAAGGAAGAAAAATGCAAACCACACGGTTGGGGACCAATATTTTTTATTACATTGCGAAAGATTACTAATCTAACACGTTATGAAAATACAGCAGATACAACAGATAACGGAGGCGACCATCGTTTGCGGTACCGAGCAACAAGACCGTGTCACGACCTGCGCTTTCGCTAGCGACCTGATGAGTGATGTCCTGACTCTCGACTGCTCTGGCGTCTTGCTCATCACGGGATTATGCAACCTGCAGACCATCCGGACAGCGGAGATGGCGGAGATCGCCTATATCCTGTTTGTCAGGGGGAAAAAGGCAACGGAAGAGATGATCGAGCGGGCCCGTGAGATTGGCATGGTCATCCTGGAGACCAACCATTCGATGTATCATACGGTCGGGGAATTATATGCCCATGGCCTCTTACCGATTTATTAACCTGATAGCGAAAATAGGCCTATGTTTTTTCGTTTTGAGCTGGAAGGCGGCAATTTCTCGAAAGCGGGCTACGCTTCGAGCCAGATAAAGAAGGTGTTGAAGCAACTGTCCGTCGATCCGCGCATCATCAAGCGGGTGGTCGTCGCTCTTTATGAAGCCGAAGTCAACGTTGTGGCACACGCCTGGCGGGGGACGGTTCTGGCCGATATCGAAGCCGACAGGATCAGCCTCCTGTTGCAAGACGAAGGTCCCGGCATTCCCGATATCGGACAGGCCATGCAGGAAGGTTTCTCCACCGCATCGGCAGCCGTCCGCGAGATGGGGTTCGGTGCAGGCATGGGGTTGCCCAATATGAAGAAGAATGTAGATGAATTAACGATCGAGAGCAAAGTAGGAGAGGGCACGGTTGTCCGTATGCTGACCTACTTCTCCGCAAACGACTGATAGCCATGGAAGAGACAAAGTTTTACCACGCATTGAAAATAGACAATGACCGTTGTGTCGGCTGTACCCACTGCATGACGAAGTGCCCGACCGGTGCGATTCGTATCCGCGAGGGGAAAGCCTCCATCCGTAAAGGTTGGTGTGTGGACTGCGGCGAATGTCTGAAAGCCTGCCCGACGGAAGCCATCTATGTGGAGCAGGACGACTTCCAGAAGATATTCGACTACAAGGCCCGTGTCGTGCTGGTTCCGACGGTCTTTATCGGGC
>USAD01000215.1 GCA_900552415.1 uncultured Parabacteroides sp. | reverse complement strand
ATCTGGGGAATAAGGATGTGGGATTCGACCGTGAGGATCTCCTGCTCGTGGAAGGCTTTGTCGACGTACGAGGAAATGTGGAATCGGCGATCATCCAGGAGCTGTCGAAGAATCCATCCGTCGTGGGCCTGACGGATACCGATTTCAAGCCGCAACATGAGATGAATCCAGTCGCCATCATCAAGAACATCGAATGGGAAGGCAAGCCGCAAGGTCAGGAAATTCCAATCTATTTCCACGCGACCGACTATCGCTTTGGTGATACGTTTGGCCTGCGTTACCTGGCTGGCGGCTGGTGGCGAGAGGGCGAGCAACAACGGATTGTCATCAACGAGTCGATGGCACGCCTCATGGGAAAGGAAAATCCCGTTGGCGAGGTGATCCGGATGCCGAATTTAAGGGATTATTCCCAAACGGCCGAATATGTCATTGCTGGCGTCGTGAATGATTTCCATACTCTCTCCTTCCGGCAGCCGATCCATCCGACCGCGTTCATTGACGCCGGTGGATTTGTCAACAAGCTTTACGTCAGGACCGCTCCGGGACAGGCGGAAGAGGTCGCACGACAAATCCGTGCCCTTCTTCCCAAGATTAGTCCGACATTGGCGGACGTGAAGGTCACTCCGGTTGGCACGCTTTATGACGATTTAAACCAATCAGAGACAATCGGCCTCCGGATCTTCTCCTTCCTGGCGCTGGCCTGCCTTCTGATCGCCCTGTTCGGTATTTACGCTGCCGCAAGCGCCGCCACCAAGCGTCGCCGACGTGAGATCGCTATCCGGAAGGTGGTTGGAGCGGGCACGAAGAGCATCTTGCTTCTTTTTATCCGAGAGTACGCCCGCCTGGTCGCGATCGCGAGTCTGGTCGCCTTCCCCATAGCCTACCTGATCATGGCCGATTGGTTGAGCGGCTATGCTTACCGAATCGAAATTGCCCTTTGGTGGTTCGCGATTATCCTCGTCGGGATCGCCACCCTGGTTTTGATCACCATCTGGCGACAAGTCATTAAGGCAGCTAATGAGAATCCCGCCGAAGTGGTCAAGTGTGAATAATAAACAACTATTTTACTAAAACATAAATTGAAAATTACCATGATTAGAACAGAAAACTTACAGAAAGTCTTCCGCACGGACGAGGTGGAGACTTGGGCATTAAATAACGTCAATATAGAGATTAAACCGGGTGAGTTTGTCGCCATAATGGGGCCTTCGGGCTGTGGCAAGTCAACCTTGCTGAACATCTTGGGACTTCTCGACAACCCGACAGGCGGTCATTATTTTCTGGAGGGCACGGACGTCGCCGCTTATCCGGAGTCGAGGCGAACGAACCTGCGCAGAGGGGTGATCGGATTCGTTTTCCAAAGTTTTAACCTGATCGAGGAGCTGACGGTGCGTGAGAATATTGAATTGCCACTTCTCTATCAAGGCGTCGGCGCCTCTGAACGAACACGAAGGATCCAGGAGACGATGGAACGGATGTCGATCGCGCACAGGGCCAATCATTTCCCTCGACAACTCTCGGGTGGACAACAACAGCGGGTAGCGATCGCCCGGGCGGTCGTCGACAATCCTAAATTAATCCTCGCCGATGAGCCGACAGGTAATTTGGATTCACGTAATGGCAAAGAGGTGATGACGCTTCTTAAGGAATTGAATCGCGAGGGCACGACGATCGTGATGGTTACTCACTCACGCCATGACGCGGACTATGCCGACCGTATTATTCATCTGTTCGACGGACAGATCGTCAGTGAGACGAATCAGGACGATTAACCCCTAATATCAGATCATAAAGGCCATTGAGCTTTTTTCAATGGCCTTTCCTCCAAGACATCAAAAACTTATATTTTTAGAGAATCAATAAGAAAACGAACGATGTTGACAAGACTCAAATACTATTTACGGATCATCCTACGACTGACCTGGAAATACAAGACCCGTTCGATGGTCGGGCTGTTCGGTTTGGTGTTTGGATTGGCCTGTCTCGTGCCGGCGACCTATTGGCTACGCTATGAGACCAGCTACGACAGTGCCTATCCTGACGCTGATCGGCTGTATCGGGTCTACACCTACGACAAAGAGGCTGGTAAAGACAACGAATTGGTCTCCGGCATCCTGTCACGTGAGCTGGGCGAACGTATCCCGGCACTGGCGAACTCGACCCTCTTTTTCATCGAGCCAACGGATTATAAAACGGCCAGTGAACCGTTTGTCCGCCTGCGGACCCTCTTCACCGACAGTACTTTCCTGAAAGTATTTCCACAACGATTCATCGCGGGCGATGCATACGCCCCTTTAGCGGTGGAGAATCAAATCGTCCTGACGGAATCGGTGGCTAAGCGGCTGTATGGCGGTGCGGAGGCGGCTGTCGGGCAATCGCTCCAAAGCATCGGCCTGACCCAATCAGACCCGCCCTATACGGTTGTCGCGGTCGTAAAAGATCCGCCACGGGCAACCAACCTGCCATTCGACGCCTTCCTGGCGCATAACCAGATAAGCCTCCAAAAAAATTATGAGGACGCGAGCGGGAAAGCGATCTGGAGTTTCGCAACGCTAAGGATGTACGCACGGCTTCCCGAAGGAGCTGATCCGGAGGAATTGACGGAGCGGACACGCCTGTTCCCCGCCGAGGCGCATGCGAACAAGGAACTGGAGGTACGATTACTTCCGATCAAGGACGAGCGCTATCACCTCAATAGCGACGTACCTTTTACGCTCGGGTTCATCCAGCTGTTTGTCATCGCCGGCTTGTTGCTGCTGACTAGCGCCTTGTTCAATTTCCTGAACCTTCACTATGGTTTGCTGAAACTGCGGGCACGGGAGTTCCAGTTGCGTGCGACGCACGGCGCCAGTCGTCGGCAACTGATTGGGCAAATGCTGTTCGAGATAGGTTGTCTCACTTTGGTAGCCCTGCTTTTCTGCGGCCTGATCATTGTCGATGCCTGCCGTCTCTGCTCGCGTGTCGCCGGATTTGAGGTTGAGACGGGCGAGACGTTGCTTCTCTTCGCCCAATGCGGGTCGGGATTGCTGGCGATCATGCTTCTAGCCGCTTTACCACTCGTCTGGCGACGGGCAAGCCATGCGTTCGGGCCTCAGCAGGCAACCGTTAACCAGCGATCGGGCGCGCAAAGGATAGCGGTCGCCTCGCAACTCGCCGTGAGTATTGTCTTCCTGATAGCCACCGCTGTCGTATCGCTCCAGACCCGTTACGTCAGCCAAAAGGATCCCGGTTTCGAGCGCAAGGGGATCTTAAGTCTTGTGGGCCTCTATCCGTTCCTCGACGACCAGACACGTACTGCCCTGAGAGCTGAGCTGGATGCCCTGCCCCAATTGGTATCAATAACAGATACCTATTTCACCCCCAAACAGGGCGCGACACCTTCCGATCTGCGCACCGAGGTAGAATGGCCCGGCAAAACGCCGGACGAAAGCCCCGCCTTCAACGTCATTCCGTCCGACGAGCGATTTAACGAGGTCTTCAAGGCCAAGCTGATCGACGGGCGATGGCTCAAGCGGGGAACCGCCCGCGAGATCGTGATCAACGAGGAGGCCAAGCGTGCGATGGGACTCGAGAACCCGATCGGGATGACCATCAACCTGCCTTACATGGGCAAGGAATCGGATTTCCGGATTGTCGGCGTCGTTGGCGACTGCCATCTCTACTCTTTGCGGAGCCACATCCTGCCAACGCTTTTCTATAACAGCCCCTTCCCGACGAACACGTTTTATCTCCGCGTCGCCGACGGGCAAGAACAGGCGGCGATCCGATGGCTGAACGAGCGGTTGCCCCAAATCCATCCGACCTTCGCCGCGATCGAACCGACACCACTCAGCGTGCTCTACGATCGCCTGGGCGCCTCCGAGCGAGCGGGACTAAGGCTATTCGCCGTGCTGGCAGCGGTCTGCCTGCTGGTCTCCCTGTTCGGCATATACGCTGTCGCCTCGTCGGCCACCCGCCAACGCCGGAAGGAAATTGCCATCCGGAAAGTATTCGGGGCCGGAACGGAACAGATCATCGCCCTCTTCTTCCGCGAGTTCCTCCTTTTGACCCTGCTAAGTGGCGTGATCGCGTTGCCCATCGCCTACGCCATCCTGCTCCACTGGTTGCGAGGCTACGCATACCGGATCGCGATCCCGTGGTGGCTCCCGATAGGAGTCCTGGCTCTTGTCGCCATCTTGGTTTTGCTGACCGTGCTTGGTCAAGTCTGGAAAGCGGCCAACAGCAATCCAGCCGAGGTAGTAAAGAACGAGTAGAAATTATCATATGTGAATTTCTTTTCTGATGGAAGGTCCTACTTTCGCACCCGAATTAAAAGGAAACGCATTATGAGTGAAATGAGAGACAGTATCGACTTCCAGAACATGGACATCACGACCCTATTCCGGAAATTATTGCTCCCCACAGTGATGGGTATGATCTTTTCAGCCCTGTTCGTGATCACGGACGGGATTTTTGTCGGGAAAGGAATCGGCAGCGACGCGTTGGCCGCCGTCAATATCGTTGCCCCTCTTTGGCTATTCTCGACGGGTGTCGGATTAATGTTCGGTGTGGGCGCCTCCGTGGTCGCCTCAATCCATCTGTCGCACGACAAGCCCAAGGTGGCACGTATCAATATTACCCAATCAATCGTGGTATCGACCCTGTTGCTGGCCTGTACCTCTACCATCTTCTGCCTGTTCGCCGAAGATGTAACACGCTGGCTTGGCGGCTCGGAGCGACTCGCCCCGCTGGCGGTCGAGTATATGCTCTGGTTCGTGCCCTTCTCGGCTTTTACGGCCCTTCTCAACTCGGGCATGTTCTTCCTGCGTCTTGATGGCTCGCCCAACTATGCCATGGCGTGCAATATCGTGGCCGCCGTCTTGAACATCCTTCTCGACTACCTGTTCATCTTCCCCTTCCAATGGGGCATGTTCGGCGCAGCCTTAGCGAGCGCCATCGGCACGACAATCGGAGCTCTGATGGTGCTCGGTTACCTGGCCCGTCGCCGTTGCGCCTTGCGTTTCTATCCCGTAA
>USAD01000214.1 GCA_900552415.1 uncultured Parabacteroides sp. | reverse complement strand
GGCTGTCGCTAAGCGTTTAGTCGAGGATGGCGCTCAGGCATTGGTGTTGAGTGGCGGTTTTGTAAGCAAGGCGCCGATGTATGTGATGAGAGGTGCCATGCCTATCCGGACTATGACGCATTATATGGATTGTTGGTGGTTGAAGTATGGTGTCCGTATGGTTGGAAAATGGATGATTCCTACCGTACCATTCAAGGAAGCTTATTTCCTGGAGGATGCGTTGCGTTTTCGTGAGGCGGTCAAGGAGATCCCCTTGGTTTATGTGGGTGGTTTGATTGCCCGTGATAAGATAGAGGAGGTACTTGATAAAGGTTTCGAGTTTGTTCAGATGGGTCGTGCGTTGTTGAATGAGCCGGGTTTCGTGAACCGGATGCGTGAGGACGAGCATGCCCGTTGCGATTGTGGGCATAGTAATTATTGTATCGCCCGGATGTATTCGGTGGATATGGCTTGCCATAAGCATTTATCGGAAGAGTTGCCTCCTTGTTTACGTAAGGAGATTGAGCGTTTGGAGGGTAAATGATGGAAAAGATCGCGGTAATTACAGGTGCTGATGGTGGTATGGGAACGGAGATCACGCGGGCGCTCGCCTTGGCGGGACATCCGATCGTGATGTTATGTTTTGATCGTGAGCGAGGAGAAGCTTGCTGTCGGCGTCTGGCGGAAGAGACAGGTAATCGTTCGATGACGGTCAAGCAGGTGGATCTCTCGTCGATGCCTTCTGTTCGCAAGGTCACGGATGAGATTTTAGCGGAAGGTCGGCCAATTGGTTGGCTGATGAATAACGCGGGTACGATGGCGACCTCATTCCAGCGGACGGATGAGGGTTTTGAACGGACAGTCGCCGTGAATTATCTGGCGCCTTTCCTGTTGACCAACCGATTGTTGCCTTTGATGGATAAAGGGACTCGTATTGTCTGTATGGTCTCATGTACTTACGCGATTGGTAAACTGCCTGATTGCTTCTTTACCGACGGGAAGGAAGGAGCCTTCTGGCGGATCCCGATCTACAGTAACACGAAGCTGGCCCTTTGGCTTTTTGCCCGAGAACTGTCTAAACGGGTAGCCTCACGGGGAATCTCGGTCAACGCCGCTGATCCAGGTATTGTTTCAACGGCAATTATCCGGATGGATATGTGGTTTGACCCCTTGACGGATCTCTTTTTCCGTCCTTTTATTCGGACACCCCGGCAGGGAGCGGATACGGCCATTCGTCTGTTGCTCAATCCGGAATGGTCGGAGACGACTGGACAGATGTTTGCTTCAGGAAAATTGCGTCATCTGAAGCCTGTTTATTACGACCACCCGCAAGCCGAATGGCTTTGGAAAGAAACGAGTGAGCGGTAGAAAAACTATTTATAATTATGAATCAAGGCCCGTTTGGGCAATGAAAGAAAACAGATATGATCGTATATAATACTACTTTTCATGTGGATAAGACGGCAATAGAGGAGGGACTGGCCTATTTGAGGCAAGTTTATATGCCAAAAGCGATCGCGAGCGGTTTCTTGCGTAACCCTTATCTGCGTCGGGTCATGATGACTGATGATGCTGAGGGCGAAAGCTTTTGCGTGCAGTTTCACGTGAAGAATGTCGAGACATTGAACTATTGGTTGGAGAATGAGGGAAGAGCCTTGCATCAAGCCTTGTCGGAACGGTTTGGTCAACGCATGATTGGATTTTCTACTTTACTGGAGGAACTGGATTGGGAGTGATGATCAAGGATCGGATAATCCTGGGAATCGATCCCGGAACGATCGTTATGGGTTACGGCCTTTTGCGTGTTGAGAACAACAAGCCCGCCTTGGATACGATGGGCGTTTTACAGTTGAATAAATACGAAGATCACTATTTGCGCTTACGTAAGATTTTCGAGCGTGTGCTTTCGTTGATCGACCAATATCATCCGGATGAGTTGGCGATTGAGGCTCCTTTCTTTGGTAAGAATGTGCAAAGTATGCTGAAATTGGGACGGGCGCAAGGCGTGGCGATGGCTGCCGCTCTCGAGCGTGACATCCCGATTTTCGAATATGCGCCATTGAAGATCAAGATGGCGATCACGGGTAATGGTAACGCCTCGAAAGATCAGGTCGCCGGGATGTTACAACGTATGTTGAGGATTCCAGAAGAATCGATGTTGCCTCAGCTTGATGCGACTGATGGTCTGGCCGCGGCATTTTGCCATTATCTGCAGACCAATCGTCCACAGGTGGAGAAGAAATATACCAATTGGAAGGATTTCGTGGCGAAGAATCCGGGTAAAGTACATTGATGCGGATTGGAGAAAAGAGAGATGCGGATCGAACAGGAATAATAATTCTGTTGATCCGCATCTCTTATATTGGGATACTCTTTTCGGAAACCGGTTATTAAACGATACCTTGAGCCATCATTGCCTTAGCCACTTTCATGAAGCCGGCGATATTCGCGCCTTTCACGTAGTTGATATAGTCGCCTTCACGTCCATGCTCAACGCATTGGTCGTGGATGCTGCTCATGATCTGGTGCAATTTAGCGTCAACCTCTTCCGCTGTCCATGAAAGGTGCATAGCGTTTTGCGTCATCTCGAGACCCGATGTAGCGACACCACCCGCGTTGACAGCCTTACCCGGAGCAAAGAGCTGGTGATGCTCAATAAACAGGTCAACCGCCTCAGCCGTACAGCCCATATTGGAAACTTCGGCTACGCACAAGGTCTTATTGGCGATCAATGCTTTTGCGTCCTCTTCATTCAACTCATTCTGGGTAGCGCATGGCAATGCGATATCCACTTTCTGCTCCCAAGGTTTCTTGCCAGGATAGAAGGTTGAGCCCGGGAATTCGTCCGCATAAGGAGCGACAATATCGTTACCTGAGTTTCTCAATTCCAGCATATAGTCGATCTTCTCGCCAGAGATACCTGCGGGATCATAGATGTAACCGTCTGGTCCGGAGATTGTAACGACCTTAGCGCCTAATTGGGTCGCTTTTGTGGCGGCGCCCCAGGCAACATTACCGAAACCGGAGATCGCTACGGTCTTACCCTTAATGTCAATACCATGAGTCTGAAGCATTTGGTTAACGAAATAGAGCGCTCCAAAACCTGTCGCCTCAGGACGCAGGATTGAACCACCAAATTCCATACCCTTGCCAGTGAATGTACCCGTGTTCTCACGAGCCAGTTTTTTGTACATACCGTACATATAGCCTACCTCACGACCACCAACGCCGATATCTCCGGCAGGAACATCACGGTCTGGACCAAGGTTACGCCACAACTCGAGAATGAAGGCTTGGCAGAATCGCATGATTTCCGCGTCGCTTTTGCCTCTTGGCGCGAAATCGGAGCCACCCTTGCCACCACCCATCGGCAGTGTTGTCAACGCGTTCTTGAATGTTTGCTCGAAACCTAAGAATTTCAAGATAGAGAGGTTGACAGAGGGATGGAAACGGATACCGCCCTTGTACGGGCCAATCGCGTTGTTGAACTGGACACGATAACCTAAGTTCACTTGGATCTCTCCCTTATCATCAACCCAGGGCACACGGAACGTAAAGATACGCTCTGGTTCAACCAGGCGCTCGATGATTTTCGCTTTCTCGAACTCCGGGTGCTGATTATATACATCTTCAATAGAAAGTAATACCTCTTTTACCGCCTGTAAATATTCCTTTTCTCCAGGATGTTTTGCCTCGAGGGCGGACAGGATAACTTCAGTTTTCATAGCGTGAAATTTTATTATAAGGATAACATTTGTTCGGCAAATGTAGCGATTTATTTGGAATGTCTAATGCTTTTGCTTACTTTTTTATTATCTGTATAATGGTTGCATTTTGTTATTTTGAATGATTCGTGAATTTTTCTTGTCTTGCCAGAACTTTATTGATGTAAAGCGTGTTTACTTCTTTATAGCGCTCATCAATGTCGTCGAGCAGGACCTGGGCATCTTCCTCGTTGATCAATCCTTGCCGGGTGATTTGTTCGGTCACTTTCTTTTCATTATTCAATAACATGCGTATTGCTTTGCGAGTGACGGCGCAGCGATAGGAGATCGGATATTCGGCTGCCAGCAAGTTCATCCTGTTCTGGGCACGGTCGATGTTTTTCTGGATTTCCAACCTTAATGTTTGTAAGTTGATCCGCTCTTCCTCACTTAATGTTGTAGATTCCCCAAAATCATTTACGATTTTCATAGCCTCCTTTTGGGTAATGATAAAGCCTCGGGCCAGGTCATAACCGGCAATTACCCAATCGTGGAAATAACGGTCACGCCAATTTTGGATTGTACGGATCTTTTTCAGCCACGACTTATAGAAAGGTTCATTATAGAAATCATAGATCGTCTTACGGTCGGTCAACGGACGTTCGCCATCCTTATCGTAGAGTTCATCGATCGTTGAACCTAGGCGACGGAAAGTCGAGCGTGAGATGACACCTTCTATGAAGAGATCCCAGCAGAGACGTTTCTCCCGGTCTAATACTCGCAGGCGCAGGCTGGCGACAAGATCCTTGGTCGGTGTGTTGATATCCGGTTTCTCGCTTTTCTGCGGCATGAACGTGCGGACCAAATCCCAGTTCGTGTCGGCTAACGCTTCCCGTTTAGTCAGGCTGTCCAAATATTTCTCGGAGTTTTCGCGGATCTGCTCCTTTGCGCTGTAGTCAAGCAACAGTTTGGCGGAAGAGATCTTGGTCAATCCCAGTTTCTCAAGAAGCCATTTCATCGTGGTCGCGTTGATGACCAAAGTTAAGGTAACGATTCCTCCGGTATAAAACAGGATTTGGTTGCGGACATCTTCCGGAATGGGTAAGGTATAAGAGACCATCAATGCCAAGCTTAAGCCTAAAGCGCCACGTAAACCTCCCCAGCTCAGGATAACCGACTCACGGATCGAGAGCCCATAGCCGGATTTACGCATGATCGGGAGGAAGAGGAACACGATGATTGCCCGAATGATATTCACGCCAATATAGAGGGCGAAGAGAATGACGAAGTTCCACCAGGTCGCGTCAGACTTGAGAGCGATGATGACGCCCACAATGATAAAGATGAGCGTATTCGC
>USAD01000213.1 GCA_900552415.1 uncultured Parabacteroides sp. | reverse complement strand
ATTGTTTAACTAGTCCCATTTTAACGGGACAATAATGGGACGAAATATACAAATGTTATATGATGTATGTTGATCGTTCTTGTAAATATTTGGAAAGAGGAAAGCCCAAGAAAGGTTTAATAGTTTATACAACCTTCTTGGGCTTTCTTTGTTAATATGAAAATAGATTAGACCTTATAACGGCAAATCCTCCCATTGGCCTTTGACGAGCTCGCGGGTACACTTGAACCCTTGCTCCTTCAACAGCTCCAGGATTTCTGCGCGGCCATCATTGACAAGGGTTGGGTAATGGCAATCGGAATTGACCATGATTGGAATATCCAACTCGCGGATCGCCTTGAGGTGTTGGACGTGCGGGTAGGTCTCATGACGCTTGACCCAGTTCTTGGTATTGATCTCCAGGATGTAACCCTTTTCCTTGACCAGTTCCAGGCATTCCATCAGGGGATCCAGATACCAGTTGGCCGTCATATCGAAGCCCTTGTAACGTTGTCCGTTCATGAATATCTTGTCCATATGGCCGACGATGTCGATGCCTCCAGCCTCAAGCATTTCCCTTAAGGAACGGAAATAGTGTCCGACCAGCAGGCGGATGTCGCCTTGATAATGCTGGTCGACTGAATGGGCAAATTCCTCATATGAGCCATCGATGCACATCATGTTCTTTTCCGCCAAAGGCCAGGCAAGCGGCAGGAAATGGATGGAGCCGATCCTGTAATCCAGGGGTAAAGCCCGGAAGTAGGGGATCGACGCATTATATGTCGGGTCGAGATAGTCGATCTCTAGCCCGACATAGATTTCCAGCTGCTCCTTGTGCTTATCCTTCAGCCGACCGATCTCTTGCAGGTATTCCGGCATGTCGTCTTTTGTCATGTTCCAGAAGGTCTCGAATGGCAAAGGGGCATGCGAGGAAAAACCATAAGCTCTGAAATGGTTGGCGATGGCGAAACGGGCGAACTCCGCGGGAGCGCTTCGCCCGTCGCAAAACGTGCAATGGCTATGGAAATTGCTCATGTTCCTTATTTAATCACGTTCAGTTCTTTTCCAACCTTGATGAACGCAGCGATCGCCTTGTCCAAGTGCTCGGTCTCGTGGCCTGCGGACAACTGTACACGGATGCGGGCCTGGCCTTTCGGAACAACCGGATAGTAGAAGCCGGTGACGTAGATACCCTCTTCCTGCATCTTGGCCGCGAAGTCTTGTGATAATTTGGCGTCGTAAAGCATAACGGCGCAAATAGCGGATTGAGTCGGCTTGATATCGAAGCCGGCCGCCATCATCTTATCACGGAAATAGTTGACGTTATTCATCAGTTTCGTATGCAGGGCATCACTCTCTTTCAGTATCTTAAACATCTCGAGGCTGGCACCGACAATCGCGGGAGCCACGGAGTTGGAGAAGAGGTATGGACGAGAGCGTTGACGCAACATGTCGATGATCTCTTTCTTACCGGTCGTGAAACCACCCATAGCGCCACCGAATGCCTTACCCAGCGTGCCGGTAAAGATGTCGATACGGCCATAGCAGTTGAATTGCTCGGCTACACCATGACCTGTCGGGCCAACAACGCCGGCAGAGTGTGACTCGTCGACCATAATCAGGGCATCGTATTTCTCAGCCAGGTCACAGATCTTATCCATCGGAGCGACATTACCATCCATCGAGAAGACACCGTCTGTTGCGATGATACGGTAGCGCTGTGCCTGAGCCTCTTGCAGGCAACGCTCCAGGTCGGCCATGTCGGCATTCGCGTAGCGATAACGTTTTGCCTTGCACAAGCGGACACCGTCGATGATTGAAGCGTGGTTCAAAGAATCGGAGATGATTGCGTCCTCCTCAGTGAACAACGGCTCGAACAAGCCACCATTCGCGTCGAAGCAAGCGGCATAGAGGATCGTATCCTCAGTCTTGAAATAATCGGAGATAGCGGCCTCCAGTTGTTTGTGAAGGTCTTGCGTACCGCAGATGAAGCGAACGGACGACATGCCATAGCCATGGCTGTCCATTGCCTCCTTAGCGGCCTTTATCAGTCGCTGGTTGTCGGATAAGCCCAAATAGTTGTTCGCGCAGAAGTTCAACACGTCGCTTGTGGCGTTGACCTTGATCTCCGCCTTTTGCGGGGTGGTGATGACGCGCTCGTTTTTATAAAGGCCGGCGGCCTTGATGTTTGACAGTTCCTCTGTCAGGAAGTTTTGAAATTTTCCGTACATAAGCCAGAAATTTTTAATTGATTATTGAATACTATTATTTTGCTCGTTGAGTAATCAAGTTTTTTCCATATTGACGCTTGTCGGTTGATCGTTTGTCAACCAAAAGCCCTCTTTTCCATACAAAGGTCTTATTTTTTTTTGAATTGTGGGCTTTAAAAAAGGAATAAAAAATCGTCCGCGCTTGGTTTATATTCCTTACCTTTGTCATGATAATTAACGGAAGGCCCCACCTGGTGAGGCTTTGTTTATTTAAAACTCATTAAGCACGATGAAGAATATATTAATTATTGGACCTACCGGACAGATTGGCTCCGAGCTTACTATGAAATATCCCGGGCGCGGAGCCTAAAGGCGAGTTACTGGAGTCGGGACCTTCTGCCATTGTTGACATCACGAATGAGCAGCAGATCGCCGAGACCGTATCAAGATATAATATTGATACGATCTATAACTTGGCGGCATTGCTTTCTGCCGTAGCCGAGGCAAAACCTCAGTTGGCCTGGAAAATTGGTATGGGTGGTTTGTTTAACGTGTTGGAGGTGGCTCGCGAGATGCGTTGCGCGGTCTTTACTCCGAGTTCTATTGGCGTGTTTGGTAACAATACGCCTAAGGATAAGACACCGCAGGACACGATCCGTAACCCGCGTACGATGTATGGCGTGACAAAGGTTTCCGGCGAGTTGTTGAGCGACTATTACAATATCCGTTTCGGTGTTGATACCCGTTCGGTTCGTTTCCCGGGTTTGATCTCGTATGTGACACCTCCGGGTGGTGGTACGACGGATTACGCTGTTGATATTTATTATTCCGCAGCAAAGGGAGAGAAGTTTGTTTGCCCGATCGCAGCGGGAACTTTCATGGATATGATGTATATGCCTGATGGTTTGCGTGCGGCAATCGAGATCATGGAAGCCGACTCGACGAAGTTTGTACATCGCAACTCGTTCAACATTGCCTCAATGAGCTTTGATCCGGAGATCATCTATAATAATATCAAGAAGTATCGTCCGGACTTCCAGATGGAGTATCAGGTAGACCCGTTGCGCCAGGCGATCGCTGAGTCTTGGCCGAACTCGTTGGATGATACTTGCGCCCGCGAGGAGTGGGGTTGGAATCCTGAGTATGATCTTGACGCTATGACCAAGGATATGTTGGCGAAGCTGGAAGAGAAATTCAAGAAATGATTTGTGAGCGATAATAAACAGGAAAGGGGCCGGTTTTGACCGAGCCCCTTTTTTGTTTTTGTTATATCCTGGTATATTTTAGTCTTTCAGCAGATCCGGACGCAAGCGTTCCGTACGCTCTTGAGCCTGTTGGAGTCGCCATTCTTCGATTTTACGCTGGTGTCCCGACAGAAGGATCTCGGGGACTTTCCAACCTTTATAATCGGCTGGTCGGGTATAGACGGGAGGCGCCAGCAGGTTGTCCTGGAACGAGTCGGACAAGGCGCTTTGCTCGTCGCCGATGACACCGGGAATGATACGTACGACGGCATCGGTAATAATAGCCGCCGCCAATTCGCCACCAGTCAAGACATAATCGCCTACCGAGATCTCTTTCGTGATGAGGTGCTCGCGGATCCGGTAGTCAATTCCTTTATAATGGCCGCACAGGATGATCAGGTTATTGAGAAGAGAGAGGCTATTGGCCATCGGTTGGTTGAAGGTCTCACCATCGGGAGAGGTAAAGATCACCTCATCGTAATCCCGTTCGTTTTTCAGGGCGGTAATGGCCCTGTCGATAGGCTCGATCTGCATGACCATACCGGCCTCGCCTCCGAAAGGATAGTCGTCTACCCGTCGCCACTTGTTTGTGGTATAATCTCTCAGGTTGTGTAAATGGATCTCTGCCAACCCTTTGTCTTGTGCCCTTTTCACGATCGAGCAATTGATCATTCCCTCGATCATTTCAGGCAAAACAGTCAGTATGTCGATTCGCATAACGATAGATGAATTATTCTGTGTTTGTCTTGCCGCGAAATTAGCCATTTTTATTCATTGACGTGGTTATTAAAAGGACCTTTATCGAGGGAGCGGTCCCTTTTGGGCCGCTTTTCCCCTCGAAAAGGAGTTAAGGGTTGTTTTTATATAAAGGTATAATGTTAAAGCTGGGCTTTTATAGTTAAATTGTTTTAGTTAAATTGGATAAGGAAGGAGTCCTGATTCTTTTCTTCAATGGCGTATCCAGGAAAATGAGCAGGATACATCCATTTATAGATTGTAGTTTTCATTTTTTTATTAATTTATATTCTGTGATTAATTATTCCTTATGATGGAGAATTAAGAACAATTTGTTCGTATGCCGAAGAACAAATCATATTTTTAGAGATGCCCAATGGGCCGGTTTGACTTGCTTAACTTGATCTTCTGTCTTGTAAATATTAATGTGTTCTTCTCCAAAATTATATGTGGATAATTTTTTGCACCAAGTCTGAAGTAAATTGTCGAATTCCATTTTTTGTTTAGATTGATTGTTTATTTAATTAATTTTCAACAAATATAAAATTGCTTGGCTGTTTAAACAATCAAATTAATTAAATTTATAAGAATTTTATCTTTAATAACATTATAATTTTATTGATGTATATTCATTATATGATTTATTATACTGAATAATAGCAAATAAGAAATATATTTTGTTATTGGCTCTGTTAGTGTATTGTTTGTTAAATTATATTATTAAAATATGCGTATTGTGTGGTTTATGAAGTGCTAATAGTGTTTTTGGGAAGGTGAAATATTCATTTATGAGTGTTGATATTGAATTTTATAGTGTCAATCAGCTTGTATAAAGAAAGTTCGTGATATTGGGTTTGGTGTCATTCTTGTCTTTATGAATGTCCGCAAGT
>USAD01000212.1 GCA_900552415.1 uncultured Parabacteroides sp. | reverse complement strand
AGGGGGGCCGAAGCGCTTTGAGGGAAGGAGACCTGGTCTTCTTCAGGACCGGTAGAGGCCGTAGGAAAACGCCGGATCATGTCGGGATTTATCTTAAGAATGGCCGTTTTATCCATACCAGCTCCTCACGTGGGGTTATGGTGAGTAGTTTAAGTGAGCCTTATTACACAAGAACATGGCTAACGGGAGGGCGGGTGAAGTAAAATTTTACTACCTTTGTGCCCCAGAATAATAAACATAAAGCAATATGTTGACAATAAAGCAAATTACCGAGAATACGGATGCGGTGATCCGCGGTCTCGAGAAAAAGCGTTTCAAGGACGCTAAGGAAATGATCGAGAAGGTGCTGGAGTTGGACAGCAAACGGCGCAATGCCCAGAACCAGTTGGACAGGAATCTGGCGGAGGTGAACTCGACCTCCAAGTCTATCGGCCTGTTGATGAAAGAAGCCGCTAAGCGTCGTGTCTCGGAGATAAAGGAGATTTGTAAGGGTTTGCAGGCGGAGATGGACCAGGCCGCCGAGGAGACGCAAGCCTTATTGTATACGATACCGAACGTGCCCTACGAGAGCGTTCCGGAAGGCGCTGGCGCTGAGGACAACGTTGTTGAGAAGATGGGTGGCATGGAGACGGAGTTGCCCAAGAATGCCCTGCCGCATTGGGAGTTGGCGAAGAAATACGACCTGATTGATTTTGACCTGGGCGTGAAGATCACGGGTGCGGGCTTCCCGGTTTATAAGGGACAGGGCGCTCGTTTGCAACGGGCCCTGATCAATTTCTTCCTCGATGAGGCACGTGCATCCGGCTATGAGGAGGTTATGCCACCGACGGTGGTGAATGCCGCTTCCGGTTATGGAACCGGTCAGTTGCCTGATAAGGAGGGACAGATGTATCACTGTGAGGTGGATGATCTTTACCTGATTCCGACCGCAGAGGTGCCGGTAACGAATATCTACCGTGATGTTATCCTCGACGAGAAGCAGCTGCCGATCAAGAACTGCGCTTATACGCAATGTTTCCGTCGTGAGGCAGGATCGTATGGTAAGGACGTGCGTGGCTTGAACCGTTTGCATGAGTTCTCGAAAGTGGAGTTGGTTCGTATCGATAAGCCGGAGCATTCGAAGCAGTCGCATCAGGAGATGCTGGATCACGTTGAGGGGCTGTTGAAGAAACTGGAGTTGCCTTATCGTATCCTTCGTCTTTGCGGTGGCGATATGAGCTTCACGGCGGCGTTGTGTTTCGACTTCGAGGTTTATTCCGAGGCACAGCAACGTTGGTTGGAGGTTAGCTCGGTCTCTAACTTCGATACCTATCAGGCGAACCGCTTGAAATGCCGTTATCGCGATGAGAACAAGAAGATCCAGCTTTGCCATACCTTGAATGGTAGCGCCCTGGCTTTGCCTCGTATTGTCGCTGCTTTGCTGGAGAACAACCAGACACCCGAGGGTATCCGTATCCCGAAAGCGCTGGTGCCTTATACGGGCTTCGACATGATCAAGTGATTGTGTCCTGATTTCTTTTTGGAAGACATCTGAAATTATAGACAAGCGAAAGGCTCCTATCCCGAAGATAAGGGATGGGGGCTTTTTTTATCCCAGATGTTATTACCGGTCGACTCCGATTCTATTGCCAGTACTATACGGTCGGTACTCCAGTACTTCCCGGAAAGTACTGGAGTACTTTCAGCATCAAACTGCAGTACTTTCCGCATGGTACTGGAAACAGAACCGGACTTGTTCCGTTCTTATAACGGACAACAGGAAGGATAACGGTAGTAAAAAAACGAGGGGCTCATCCGGTGCACGGATGAACCCCCTATTATTAATAAACTTAAAGTCCTGTTGTTATCAGATTCCTAAAGAGGCCTTGATCTGCTCGATCTTCTCTTGAGCGGCTACCTCTGCGGCAGGAAGCTCGTCGGCGCTCTTCACTTTGGAGTGTACCTCGCAATAGAACTTGATCTTCGGCTCCGTACCGGAAGGACGGATAGAGACTTTCGTACCATCTTCCGTGAAGTACTGAAGAACGTTTGAGGTTGTCGGCATATCGAGCGTGATCGTCTCGTTCTCTGTGTAGTCGATACCTTTCAGGGAAGCGAAGTCGTAGAAGAAGGTTACCTTTGAGCCGGCGATCTCCTTCAACGGGTTCTCACGATAATGCTTCATCATTGCCTCGATCTCCTCGGCGCCGCTCTTGCCTTTCTTAACGACAGAAATACCTTTCTCTTTCGAGAAGCCATACTCTACGTAAATCTTCTGGAGCAACTGGAAGAGACTCAAGTTCTGGTCTTTTGCCCAAGCGGCGATCTCAGCCAACATGACGCAAGCCGATACGGCGTCTTTATCACGAACGAAGTCCTCGCACAGGAAGCCGTAGCTCTCCTCGCCACCACCGATGTAGTTCTTCTTGCCCTCGTTCTCGCGCATAACGTTGGCGATCCATTTGAAGCCTGTGTAAACGTCGTAGATCTCAACACCATTACGCTCGGCGATAGTCTTGATAGTCTCGGTTGTTACGATTGTCTTGACTACATATTCCTTGCCGTTCACCTTGCCCAGCTCTTTCCAGCGAGTGATCAGGTAATAAACGAACATCAAGGCTGTCTGGTTACCGTTCAGCAATACCCATTCGCCCTCGTTGTTCTTAACGGCCGCGCCAACACGGTCAGCGTCCGGGTCGGAAGCCATAACCAACTCGGCGTCGGTTGCTTTCGCCTTCTCGACAGCCATAGCCAAAGCGGCGGGCTCTTCGGGGTTCGGCGAGATAACAGTCGGGAAGTCGCCACTTACGACGTCCTGCTCCGGAACGTGAATAATATTCTTGAATCCAAATGCTTCCAATGCTCTCGGAACCAGCTTGACACCTGTTCCGTGGATCGGCGTGTAGACGATCTTCATATCCTTATGACGCTCGATAGACTCGGGCGAGAGAGAGATGCTCTTAAGGTCGTTGATATATTGGCTGTCGATCTCCTCACCGATGATCTCGATCAATGCCTTGTTACCATTGAATTTGATATCTTTCGCGCCATGTACCTTATTGACCTCGGCGATGGTGTTCTTATCGTGTGGGGCGATCATTTGCGCTCCGTCGTTCCAATAAGCCTTGTAACCGTTATATTCTTTCGGATTGTGTGAGGCTGTCAGGATGATACCGCTTTGGCATCCCAACTTACGGATTGCGTAAGACATCTCAGGAGTCGGGCGCAGGCTCTCGAACAGGTAAACCTTAATACCGTTGGCGGAGAAGATGTCCGCAGAGATCTCAGCGAACTTGCGGCTGTTGTTACGGCAATCGTGGCCAATAACCACCTTGATCTGATCCAGATCAGCGAACTCCTTTTTCAGGTAGTTCGACAAGCCTTGTGTCGCCGCGCCGACCGTGTAGATATTCATGCGGTTAGAACCGACACCCATGATACCGCGCAATCCGCCCGTACCGAATTCCAAATCCTTATAGAAGCATTCGATCAATTCTGTGGGATCTTCGCTATCGAGCAGTGCTTGTACTTGAGCGCGTGTTTCAGCGTCATAACTTTCAGAAAGCCATCCTTGGGCCTTATTTCTGACCATTTCGAGCAATTCGTTGTTTTCCATGTCTTTTTAATATTGTGTTTATTGCTGTTAATCCAATAGTTATTAAATTTAATTATGCTAACAAAGATACGAATTAATTGACGCAAACAAAGATTCTGTGGGATATTTTTGGAAATATCCGGATCTGGGACCTGTTTTTGGGGGATTTCCGCTTTATGGTGCCTCATGTTTTGGGAAAAGAGGGTTATTCTTGTATTTTTGTATTTCGAAACTGTAGAGAACACAATAAGGAGGAAACATGGAAAATTATATCGTCTCAGCTCGTAAGTATCGTCCGGCCACCTTCAGGAGTGTCGTTGGGCAGAAGGCTTTGACGACGACCCTGAAAAACGCGATCCAGGGCAATAAGCTGGCGCATGCCTATTTGTTTTGTGGCCCTCGAGGCGTGGGAAAGACGACTTGTGCCCGTATTTTCGCCAAGACCATCAACTGCCTGAATCCAAAGGCGGATGGCGAGGCATGCGACGAGTGCGAGTCTTGCCTGGCTTTCAATGAGCAGCGCTCATATAACATCCATGAGCTTGATGCGGCGTCGAACAATTCGGTCGACGACATCCGCTCGCTGATCGAGCAGGTGCGTGTCCCGCCCCCAATCGGAAAGTATAAGGTCTTTATCATTGATGAGGTCCATATGTTGAGTACGGCCGCTTTCAACGCTTTCCTGAAGACGTTGGAGGAGCCGCCCCATCACGCGATCTTTATCCTGGCGACTACCGAGAAGCATAAGGTGTTGCCAACCATCCTCTCTCGTTGCCAGATATATGATTTCTCCCGGATCGCCCTGGCGGATATCGTGGAGCATCTGGCATACGTGGCGGGGCAGGAGGGAGTCGTGGCCGAGCCGGAAGCCCTGAACGTGATTGCCCAAAAGGCTGATGGCGGAATGCGCGACGCCTTGTCGATCTTCGACCAGATCGTCAGCTTCACGAATGGGCAGGTGACTTACCAGGCGGTGATCGATAACCTGAACGTGCTCGATTATGAGTATTATTTCCGCTTGACAGATAATATCCTTGAGGGAAATGTACGGGCGGCCCTGTTGTTATTGAACGAGATCCTGAGTAAGGGATTCGATGGACAGAACATCATCACCGGGTTGGCGACCCATTTCCGCGACCTGCTGGTTTGCCGTGATGAGTCGACACTGGTGTTGTTCGAGGTGGGCGCCTCAATCAAGGAGCGTTATAAGACGATGGCCAAACGTTGCTCTGACGCCCTGTTGTTCAAGGCGATCGAGTTGGCGAATAATTGCGACTTGAACTATCGGGCAAGCCGTAATAAGCGGTTGCTCTTGGAACTGACTCTGATCCAGCTTTGCCAGTTGACCCATCCGGTGGTGGAGGAGAGTAAAAAAAAAGCGGTAATTGAGCCCATTGGCGAAACAACCGTCTCATCTGCGCCGGCAACGGGAAAGGTGGAATCCGCTCCGGCAGGATATGGGCAGCCCAAACAAGGACAGCCTGCCGCCCAACC
>USAD01000211.1 GCA_900552415.1 uncultured Parabacteroides sp. | reverse complement strand
TATTTAGAAGTAAAAGTTACATTACTATTATTGTATTCATCCAATGATTTTAATGAAGTTGCATAATTAACTTTTAACTTGCATAAATCTTCTGGAGTTATTTTTAATTTAAAGTGATCAGATGATATAAGTTCAAATTTAGTATTATTATTCTCTAGTTCCATATCAATATGGGCATATCTATTATAAACTTTATTATATTTTTTTTCCTTATCTATCTTTTTCCATAAATTAATATTAGGATACAAATTTGTACTATTTAATACTTTAAGTCCTTGTGTTCCTAAATAATTAGCAATAAGAAACGAATCAAGTGATACCCAATTAGCATCTTCAGTTTTATATTTCTTTAATTCTTTTGAAATAGGCTTTTTATAAACTCCTGAAAACCCTTTCATTAAAGGATTAACTGATACAGTTGAAAATACAGTTACCAAAGCTACAACTACTAAGAGCATAACTGTTGTCTTTTTATTCTTTATTACCCATAATATACTAATCAATGTTAAAATAACAAAAGAAACTATTACTTTATTAATAGATAAATAATTATTTGGTAACATATATTTAGCAATGATACAACTAAATAAACTACTAACTATAGCAACTATAGTAAAGGAAATCTTTTCTTTTTTAGTATTAAGTTTTATTTTACCATACAACAAAGCCATTAGAATAACACACAAATAAGAGATAATAACGGTAAGTCTTTCTACAGGAGTCATATATAGTAAAGTTATTTTTGCTAATATTTTAGGAAAAGAAACAAATGAAAATAATAGATAAATAACTATTAAAGAAAATATAGAAAGTAATGAACTTACAATGGAGGAATTACAAAATATAATATTTAGTTGTACAAATAGTAATGAACTTGATACTGATATTTTATCTTTTGTTGTGGAAAATTTAAATGGTTTAGGAATTAAAGTAAAAGAAGAAATATTATATTCAGGTGAGAGCATTTGGTTATGATTCATCATATAATAAAGTTTATGGTAAATGGAGTGCAAAGAAATCAGTAAAAATAAACAAGTGATAATTGTGATTTGAAAAATCTCACCATTTCAGGGATAGGAGATTACCTCCTATCCCTGATTACAATAATGTTTTAGCATAACACAAAGCAGAATTTCTGACACAAGAGATGCAAATATATAAGCTATCATTCCGTTCAGGAACGATTGCTCATATGACATTCCGAAAAATACTTGGCGGAACAAGGCTGCCGCTTTTGCCACATCTGTTTCTTTTTTGATTTCCCCGTTTATTTTTGCTTTTTCGATTACCTGGAACCACAAATCATAATCTCGACGAAATATATCCTCTATCTTTTCACGTATTCCGGGATAGTACATTCTTACTTGGGAAAGAAAGTGTATATAATAGAAATTGGGGCAACAATCGTTATCATTCTCCTCTTCTTGGCAACTTTTTACCAAATCGACAATGCGTCCCATGGCTGTCGTGACGCCTGCTACATATTGATCTATGAAGCCGGCGAGCGTATCGGCTGGTCGAGAGAACTTGTTAGCTGGATTTTGTAGTTGCAGTACGAACTTTTCGGCTACTGCCATGAAAAGGTCCTGTTTGTGAGGGAAATAATATACTACACCAGTTTTGACCACTCCACAAGCCTTGGCCAGTGTACTGATACTCGCTTTTTCGTAATTCATTCTCAGGAAAACCTTGAATGCCTTGTCTATTACCTCCTCACGATTGGTTGCCATCTTTTTGTTCTTTTATTTGCCTTTCAACAGTTTTATAATGCTGCGAAGTTAGTCATTTTATTGACGCTCGCCAATATTTCACCATTTTCCGGCATTGAAACGATAGCCTATTCCCAGCATCAGGTTATTCGGGTCCTTGAAACGATAGAGCTGATAACCAACGTGCAGGAAAAGGCTTCGTGTCAGGTGGGTCTTCAGGGCGAAGATCTGATAGAAATCCTCGGTGTCCGGACCGTCGCACAGGAAGTTCTTGCCAATGCCCAGATTGATGGAGAAGATGGGCATCACGATCTCTGCCCGTGCCGACAGGCCTAACGAGAATTGCTCCTTGAAAGGCGGGCGATGAAACCTCATCTCGTCGGGCGAGGCGGGTGGATAGGTGTTGGCGATGTGCTCGGAGATGTTGGCGCTCTCGTCGAACTGGGCATCAAGCGACAATCCCGCCCGGAAATAGGGGCTGAAATTATACATCGGGTTGAAGTTCAGGCCGCCGACGGCGAATGCTCCGGGCACCATCATGGCCGTGCCGTCTGGCCAGGTGATGCCTCGTTTGCGAGTCGCCCCATACAGGATAAGGTCGTAGCTGACGTACGGCGAGAAACGGCTTGCCAGGCTTGGGCGCGTGGCCTCATGCGTCGCGGATGGATACCAGGTCATGCCTATTTGCGCGCCAAGCGTGTTGACGCCACCATTCGGGTAGCTTGTGTTCCCATTTGAGTAATGCGACAGGCCAATCCCGGCCTTGAGTCCCAAGGCTGGGGTTACTTGCCAATTCAGGAGGAATCCCAGGTTGATATACGCGTTTATCTTCGAGCCAACCACCGTGTTGGTCGGGTTGGTCTCTTCATCATAAGGTTTCCATCCGAATGAGGCGCCGAAATTCCACTCGTAATCCAGGGAGAGCGTCTTGGTCAGGGTCGCGACGCGTGAGGTCTGGAACACATAGAGCGCTATGGGATTGCCCATTTCGGCCACGCTTGGAAAGCTGTTGTAGCCCACGCCGATGCCCTGGATGGCATAAGGATAGATTTTGCCGTATTCCGTGTCCGGACCGAACCGGAAACCATATTTCAGGTGCGCGGCGAAGGTCGATCGGATCGGTGTTCCTGAGGCGTTCGCTTCCCTGAAAAAGTCGTTCGAGGGGAAGATATAGCCGGGTTGGAGCCCGAGGCTTATGGCATGGTCGAGTTTCCGATGGATAAGCGTGTCATGCGCCTCCGGTTGAGCCATCGCCGTGGAGGTGATGGCACAAAGACATGCGATAGCCGCGTTAATTATTCTCTTGCCTGTTTTCATCTTCCTTGATATTATATGAGATGATCTTGTAACCGATTATCCGTTCGCTGGAGATCTCGCCGGAGAAAACCTGTTTTTTCCCGGTCGAAGGGTTCGAGGCGTATACCCGATACGGCCCGTTATAGATCTCCCGAATGTAATAGATCTCGGTACGCCTGTGCTCTCCGGCGTTGACGGTTATCTCTTCTTTTACGTTCGTGTCTAATCCGCTCTCCAATTGATGCGATTGGATACCGAACTCTACTTCGGTTTTGCCTAAGCTCAGTTGGCCTCCAACCAGGTCGGGAATCCGGATGTGGGGAAGCGGTGTGCCAAAATAATGCTCAAACAGATCAAAGTTCCAATAGCCATCGGAATAGAAGTTGACTTTCCGTTGTGCGGAATAGTTTGAGTATGGATGGATCCATTGTGTGGTGGGCTTGGAGGATTGGGTGTTGTCGAGGATGTATGCATGGGAATATCTCGATGCGCTGTCGGCAACGATAAACGCGTTCCATTGATAGGAAACACTGTCGATCTGGTATTTCCCGCTGGGAGCAAAGGCGACATCGATGGTTTTCCGCTCGAATTGGTTGCCTACCTCGACAGCGACGACCAGCGAATCGTTATAAAGATTCTCATTGAGAACCAGATCCAGTGTCAGGCTGTCCCGTTTCTCGATATTGAAGTCGTAATAATCGCCCTTGAAAGAGACGATGGCCAACTCGCCGCCCTCAAGGGGCAGGCCATGGCCCATAAGTTGTCCCTTCAAATCCCGGACCGTCCCATTCTGATAATGGATGCCGCCTTTCGACACACCCAGAAGATCCCAATTGCCCGCCTCGAAGCGGATGGTCGTCTTGCTGGAACAATCCACGGTTACTCTTTCCGGCATTGGAAGGAAATCCTCAATAAAGACCTCGCTATTGCAACTGGCCATAGCGCCGGCCAGGCATAGGCTCAACATCAAACGAGTAATTCTCATAGCTTTCCGCATGGCGAGAAAGACAGGCTCGCCTCCTGATTCATTAAAACTCCACTTTACGAAACGTAAAGATAGTATTTATCCTCGTGAGACAAGCTTTGGTAAGATTAAATAACATTTGCCTGTTATTTGTCTATTGTCGTCCCATCATCCTGAAATCGGTTGGTGTGATTCCTTCGTTGTTCTTGAAGAAGGTGGAAAATTGGCCGGCGTTCTCGAAACTGAGCCGGAAAGCGATCTCAGAGACACTCAGGTGGCTGCTTGCCAGGAGCTCCTTGGCCCGTGCGAGACGCAAGCGAGATTGGTAACGGGCAGGCGATAATCCGGTGTATTCCTTGAACATCCGGCGAAACCAAGAGTAGCCAAGGCCCAAACGGGAAGCGATCTCTTCCGGTGTCAATGGGCTTTCCACATGGTCGCGCATCAGGATCCTCGCCTCATTGATCTTATCGGTCAGGTATGAGGTAAAGGCGCTGTTCTTTTTCTTATAATAGACTGTCCCCAGGAGATGTGTCACGATGCCGGAAATCAATATCTGGAAACCTGTCTTCTCTTCGCTGGCGAACTTCAGGATCTCCTCATAGAGGCCGACAATGGTGGCGCTCAATCCGATATGCGCCACGGGCTCATCCACCTGGAAAAAGCCTTTCCGGACCCACGCGTCGATATATTCACCCTTGAAGCCGACCCAATATTCATCCCAGCCTGTGTGGGGGTCTGGACAATAGTGATGACGCACGCCGGCAAAAAGGAAGAGCATGGTT
Source organism: uncultured Parabacteroides sp. (assembly GCA_900552415.1). Taxonomy (GTDB): domain Bacteria; phylum Bacteroidota; class Bacteroidia; order Bacteroidales; family Tannerellaceae; genus Parabacteroides; species Parabacteroides intestinipullorum. The sequence continues at coordinate 335 of USAD01000211.1, read as the reverse complement.
CCTCCTTGGACGGTAATCTCATCGCCTTCGTAGGCGAACGTGCCGGATCCTTTCGTGATGTAGACCAATTGGTACTCGTTCAAGACCCGCCCGTCGCGAGGATTGAACGAGTAACTCGTTGGATGGTGGGCGAGGGGATAATGGCCTTGTGGCGGAATGAACTGGTAGCCGATAGTGGTCACCGTTATTCCCCATTTCTCGTCAACAGGATTATAAGTTAGATATTTATGCTGGTCTCGAGAACGTTCCATATCCCCTTTGTCCATATTTATGCTTAGCTCAGTCCCTCGATTTGGCCGTTCACGATGTCGATCTTGAGCCCTTGCGGTTCCTTG
>USAD01000210.1 GCA_900552415.1 uncultured Parabacteroides sp. | reverse complement strand
ATCTCAAGAAACCACGTAATTGGCTATATTTCAATAATTTCAAAGAACTATTTATCAACTTTTACGGGACAGTAGTGTCCGGTAATTAATCCTCACCTTCTTTCCCATAAAAAAACACTATCTTTACCAGCATATTAACTCAATACCATCATGAACCATGAACACCCGATTAAATCTAATGCTATCATTGACGGCCCTGTTGCTTGTCAGTGGCTGTTCACAAAAAAGCGGTACAGACCGCAAGGAGACATCCGTTGCCGATAAGAACCGGCATTCGGTCCAAATAATCAAGCCGGACAACCAAGCAATTTCCTTCTCCGCAAGCGACAGTATGGACCTGTCATCCGACGAATCGTCTGTTGAAGAAAAAATACCCATTCAGGCTGATGTCCCGATCCTGGAGATCGAGACCGTACCCATCAAGGCGGGGTCGTTTCAAATGGGCAGCCTCGAAAGCAACCTGTATCGCAAACCGGACGAGACCCGCCACGAGGTTATCCTGACCAAGGATTTCAGCATGAGCAAGTACGAGATCACCAACGCCCAATACGCCACTTTCTTGAACGCATGCGGCATCGGTCCCGATGGCCGGGGAAACGACAAGACGGAATATCGGGGGAGAGTCCTGATCGTCGATTGCACGACTAAGGATCATCTTTGGGGCGTAAGATGGGATAGCTCAAACCTCCAATGGGTTTCCATGACCGGTTATGAGAATTATCCGGTTGTTTATGTCACCTGGTATGGTGTCAAGGCCTATGCCAATTGGATCGGCGGCAGTCTGCCCACCGAGGCGCAATGGGAGTACGCCTGCCGTGCGGGGACGATAACAGACTACTATTTCGGCAATAACTGGGAAGAACTGGAGCCTCATGCCTGGTATTTCCGCGATGCGGAAATCATCTATACGACCCATAAGGTCGGTACTAAGGAGGCCAATCCCTGGGGCCTTCACGACATGTACGGCAACGTCGCCGAGTGGTGCCAGGACCTGTATGCCCCCTTCTCCCCCGAATTGGTCACCGATCCGACCGGACCGCGCAAAGGGGATGAACGGGTCTTGCGAGGCGGCTCATGGGGCACCCGGGCATTGAATTGCCGATCAGCCAGCCGTAGCCACAGCATCCCATCAAACGGTTACGACATTGCCGGTTTCCGTGTCGTCTTCACCCCTTAATCCGGCTATCCGAGATAACCATATCCCGCGAAAACATCCGGGAAAACAAAATAGATGCCGCCCTACGTCTTTTTACGTGGGGCGGCATCCTCATTATACGGGATCACGCAATGATCACTCATCAAGAAACCGGCTTCTCGAAACCATCGGCCGTAGCGCATTCCTCCATGCGCTTGATACGGGAATCAAGGTCGGGATGGGTCGAGAACAATTGGTTGATCTTTCCGGTCTCTTGCGCTCCAGCCTCTTCCTGCAAGGCTTTCAGGCGTTGGAAAGAGAGCGCCATGGCCCAAGGATTCTTACCGGCTTTTTTCAGGAACTCATAGCCATAATCATCGGCCTCACGTTCCTGCTTTTGCGAGTAGGTCGCATTCACCAGCGCCTCGCTCAAGTCGCCCAACTGCGAATCCGTCAAGGTCGCTACCTTACCACCTTGCGAGGAAATGCCGTCTTTCAAGGCAGAAGTAAGCAATGCGGTACGGAAACCATCTTTAGAATCACGATGCGCCACATGTCCGATCTCATGCCCGATCACTCCAAGCAATTCCTCGTCGGTCATGATATCCATTAGTGAGGAGAAGACACGTACACTACCATCCGCGCAAGCGAAAGCATTGACGTCGGTCACATGATAGACCTTAAAATTCAAGGGAATCCCATCGGCATCACCCAAACCTTGAGTCAATTTGTTTAACCGCTGGGTATAAGGACTGTTCGCATCACAAACAGGATTATTCTTGTCCATCCAGTCAATATACTCCTTGACATACTCCGTCATCTGCTCATCGGTCAAAGTAACAGCCTTGACCGCCTTGGCGGCACCGCTTACCGCCTTTTTCAGGTTGAACTGCGCTAAAGCCGGCACTGTCAGGACCAAGCAACAAAACATGCACAGTGTCCTGAAAATTGATTTCTTCTCCATACTAATAGAATTTAAAGTGATTAAACGATCAAATCTGGTAATATTGCTCCCAGCCCTTGCGTGGTGGCAGACCAACCAACATCTGATTCGCCTCCGGATCATTCGTGATCTGCTTCGTGTCGCGATCGAACACCAGCTTACGATTCAACCGCTGGCTCAAGACGCCCAGACAGAACACCTGGCTCAACGGCCCTGAGATCGAGAAGGGCGAACGGGGTTTCTCCTTACCCTGACAACTCAACAGGAAGTTGGCGTAATGGTTAGACGGGCTCTTCGGTACCTCCGGCAATCGGGAAGCCATCTCCTTGGCCTTCTCATCGGGAATGATCGAAAGCGTACTTCCATGCGATCCACCCTTGAAAGTCAACGTCTTTGAATAGATCTCCTTACCCGGATTCAACTTGGCAGGCTGGATCTTACCACCCGCCACGGTCGGGATATTGGGATCCAATTCCGAAACGCCATAACCTTCGGGAACGGCCGGGATATTATCCAATCCATCATACCAGGTGACATCGACGGCCGGCATTCCCTTACGCTCCGGGAAACGGAACAGGATAGTCGATGACATCGGGAAGAAGAATGGGTTATGGTCCTTCAAGTAAAGCGGGTTGACCTCTGAAGGCAGACCCAGGTCGAGGAACTCATGTGCCGTATCGAGGATGTGCGCACCCCAATCGCCCAAGGCGCCCATACCGTAATCATACCAGCAACGCCATTGTCCCAAATGATAATCGTGATTATAATCATGATATTGAGCCACACCGATCCAAGTATCCCAATCCATTGTCTCGGGCACCGGCTCGCCCATCGGCATATGCAAGATCCGTGGGTTCCAACCGTGCCAACGGCGTGAGTTATTCATGTGGGCGGTAATGGCTGTCACATCCTTAATGATGCCCGCCTCTTTCCAAGCCTTGAACTGGAAATAATTCCCTTCCGAATGGCCTTGGTTACCCATTTGCGTCACAACGCCAAACTTCTTCTCGGCACGCATCAGGATCTCCACCTCATTGAAGGTCCGCGCCAAAGGCTTTTCCACATAAACATGGATACCATGACTCATCGCCTCAATCGAGATCGGGAAATGCGAATGGTCGGGAACGCCCACCGTTACGGCATCGATCTGGTTGGCCATCCGGTCGAACATGGTCCGGAAATCCTGGAAACGAGGAACTTTAGGGAACATATTGATAATCTCTTGCGTATGAGGAGCACCCATATCCACATCGCACAAGGCGACCACCTCACAAAGTCCGGTCTTATACAACTCCTTGGCGATCTCGCCTCCTCGCTGTCCGATACCGATAAACGCGATCTTAACTCGCTCATTCGCGCTCACTTGCCGAACAGCGGCATGCGCTTTCGGGATCCAAAACGAAGGAACCGCCGTCAGGGCGGAAAGCGCCAACGTCCGTTTCAAGAACGAGCGGCGCGTGATTTCTGTCGATTTCATGATGTCGTTAGATTTAATGTTATTGGGCGATAAAGTTAGGAATTAGATTGGTAAAAACAGCCCTTTCCCCCGTGATTTTCATTCCCGATCATCATCTCCGCCAACACATCCAATAGCGTTAACGCGCACATACGTATGTATCGCCCGACACGAACGTTCATGACGGCCCGCACATACGTTCATGTAAGGCTACACGAACGTATGTGTAAAACTCATCCCGAAACACGATTTCCCACATGTCAAGACAGGCCTGATAATAAGGCATTTCCTATTTTCCCTTCCTCTTTTTATACCAGGAATCAAAAACAGACTCATGAAGCCCGATATTATTCTTATAATAATCCTTGCTCCATCCCGCCTCAAGACCGGAATCCTCCATGTATTCTTCCAAAGGCTCAAGTCCTAAACTCTCCCTCAGGGAATCCACCCGGTCAATATCCTGGACAGGGACCAAATAATACACGCCATCGCGCAAGATCCTTTGGGTTCCATATATTTGCGCCTCTCCTTTGTTCATAAGGCATCGGTCCGTAAGAAAAGCATATTGCCAACCCTCGGCATTTCCCTTTTTGACGGCTTCCTCAAGAATAGGCAAACATTTATTTTGTATGATCGAATCCTCGGCATGTTGTACGCAAAGGAACAAGGCCTCATTCGCCTCATAACCGATATCATCAGGCGAAAGCCAGCCATACTGATCGATTATCTCCATCACCCTATGGGCATTAACACGATCGATCGCTTTCATTATCTCACGGATTTTTGAAACCGGTTTATCTCTTTTTTGGGCATCCAGCAATAATAATCGTATGCTTTGATCCTTAACCCGCATTTGGGCAAGTTCCTTTCCAAGACGATAATATTCCGGATCGTATTCCGCCTCATAAGCGTCCAGAATCTTGACATAGTTATCATTAAATGAAGCCATATCCCCTTTCTCCAGGAATTGATAACAACTGTCCAACAAATGAGACAAACCTTGGGCCTTCATCTCTCCTCCAAAACAGCAAACGCAAAACAGGCTCACGAATAATAGTCTTATCATATCAATATCTCCTCATATAGAACATAAAATATCAGGTGAAATCACTCACCCGCGCCGCGAAGATAGGAAAAATAACGCATCTAATATTTAAATGAAAAGTTTATCTTCGCGTAAAGAGGTCGCATTTAAAAACTAGCGCTTATGAGTCTACGGTTATATCCCATCGGTATCCAGAATTTTGAGAAGATCCGTAAGGAAGGTTATCTTTATATTGATAAGACTGCCTTGATCCATCAAATGGTGAAAACAGGAAGTTATTATTTCCTGAGCCGCCCCCGCCGTTTTGGCAAGAGCCTGTTGATCTCTACATTAGAAGCTTATTTCCAAGGGAAGAAGGAGTTGTTCGAGGGGTTGGCGATGGCCTCCCTGGAGCAGGAATGGCTGGAATACCCGATCTTCCATTTGGACCTGAATATTTCCAAATATGCCTCTGTTACCGATTTGATGGATATATTAAATCGGAACGTTACCGCCTGGGAAGGACTTTATGG
>USAD01000209.1 GCA_900552415.1 uncultured Parabacteroides sp. | reverse complement strand
CGGCGGGCGAACAACTGAACTTTAACCTTGTCGCCATCCATAGCATGTCCGGAGTTTCTTTCGGCGATGAAAATGGAAGCTCCGCCATCTTCGGGCGTGAAGGAGTTCTTGCCGTTGCTGCGGCGGTTGAAGGTTCCGATCGCGATCGTACCTAATGCGTTCAATCGATAACGTCCCCGGTCGGTCTCGGCGATAATACCTTCTGTTGCCAGCTCTTGAAGGATCTCTACGACCATCGCTTTCATGGGATGGGTATTGGCTCCAATCGTGGCGCTAATCTGTTTATAATTGAAGATCCCGTTTGGGGTCGTCTCAAAGACGGTGAGAACCGCCTTGATCATATCCTTTTTCCGCATCCGTTTGCCTTTGGACTCTTTTTTGCCCTTACCGGCTTTTTTCTTATGCGGCTCTTTTTTACTTGAATTCTTTTTTGACATAGTCTAGATATATTTAGTGGGAGATAAAAAGAGGTTTCTTCTTTTCAGATAACATCTTTGTCTCCCGTTATGTTTATTGTTTGTCGGGATTCTTGAAATAGTTGGGACGAACGCCTGTCGTGCCCGGAACGCAATAGAAAAGGCTGCCACTTAAAGGATATTTCTCGAGTTGCTCAGGCGAGAGTCCGGCACGGGCTGTCGTGATGTAGAGCGTATCGAGTTTCTCGCCACCGAACGCGCACGAGGCGACGTTGGGTGCTGGCACCTCGATCTTTTTCAGCAGTTCTCCCGTATAGGGATTATAGCAATAAACGCCGTAGCCGCCCCATTGCGCCACCCAAAGATTATCGTCCTTGTCGATCGTCATGCCATCGGGTACTCCGGTCCCCTCGGGGAGCTTGACCGCGATGCCGTCGAACAGGATCTCTCCTGTCGTATCGTTATAGCGGAAACGGGCGATCTTCCCTGTGGGAGTATCGTTATAATACATGTATTTCTTGTTGGCGGACCAGACAATCCCGTTTGAGATCGTGACATTTTCTATTTTGGGTACGAGTTCCCCTTGGTTCAGGAAGTAAAGGGTCGCGCTTTTATTTTGCCCTTTGAGGCCCATCGTGCCACTCCATAATCTTCCGGAGGGATCGCATTTGCCATCATTGCAGCGATAGTTACCCGCTTCGTCGGGAATATCGACGATCGTTGTATGCGTGCTGTTGTTCAGGTTTAGGCGGATGACCCGATTTTGTAGGGCAACGATCATGGTCGAATTATTCTCGGGGACAACCGTCGTGACCATCTGGTCGAACCGCCAGGTGTTTGGAGCTTCGCCATTGGTACGATACTCATAAAGCGTCTTGCCCTCAATATCGACCCAAAAGAGCGTTTGCCGTCCGGGATGCCAGATTGCGCCCTCGCCAGTTGTCGCCTCTGCCTTGAGGGCCAGGTTCGCGGTCATCGTTTCTGTTGGAGTCTCGCATGATAGAAGCCCCACGACGAGCGACAGGATGGATAAAATAATTCTTTTCCCTTTCATGATATCGTAAAATAGAATCAAGTACGCTTTAAAAGAAAAATCCCAGGTTCAGGTTGAACTGGACATTCTTGTTCCGGTTCGAGAGCCCGAAGCTGGCGCTCAATGGGCCAGCGATGCTGTTGTAGGCATATCCCAGGCTTCCTCCCCATACGCTTTCCCCCTTGAGCAACTCAAACAAGTTGTCGTGATGGAGAGCGTAATTCGCTATCAAAGATATATAATGATTTTGACTTATTCGCTGCCGACAGGTCAATTGTGCGATTATTAATGAATTATTGAATATTTCAACGTGGCTGATGCCCGCGAATGGCAATTGCTGCTGGAAATATTTCCCGAACTGTTCGCCTCCGGCCATGTTCAGGTAAGGAAAACCGTGGTCATTGCCGATCAGGACACGCCCGTTGACGGCGGGGATGAAGCTGAAATGGGAGGTGACGGGCAAGACCGCCTTGAAATTCAATCCAAGCGCCGAGGTCAGCGTATGTCCCTCGTTCGTGACGAAGTTGTCGGTATAGATCGTATAGTCCGCCTTGAGCGAGATGCCCTTACTGGGGAAATAGTTCCGGTCCAGCGTTTCCAGGTGGGCCGATATGAAATAGTTGATGTAACCTTTTGAGCGGATATCGAACGTCTGGAGATGGTCGGTCGTATACAGGGGTGTATTGAAGTCGAAGTATTCGTATCGTGCCCCAAGGTTAAGCTTGAAGCTGAGCCAGTTCACGTCCGTATAGCCGATCTCGAACAGGTGGTGCCTGAAGGTGGTGTTCATGTTCTTCTTCCCGTGATAATTGATATCGGTATTGTTATAGTCGAACATGTACGAGAAGTTGATGTTGCGCAATGGGCTTCGTTCGATGGCATAGTCCAGCCGGCCATAAGCCCGTTTGCCGATACGGCCTGTCAGGGCGATCTTGGAGTGATAACGTGCCTTATGGTCGTAGGTGACGTTAAGCAAGGCGGCGACAATATCCTCACTGTCGAAACGGACGCCCACGTTGATGGCGCTGTTGGTCTTGTCTTGCATCTGGAAGATCAGGTCCCGGTTCTTGTCGCCGATCAGTTTGTAGTTGATGTTCCGGTAGGCGTTGGTTCCGACCAGGATAGAGACGGCGTCCTGGAGTTGTTGCACGGTCAGGTCGCTGTTCTCTTTCAGGCCACTGATCTTCAACAGCCAGGATTGGTCCTTGGGGTCGGCGCCCTCGAAATGGATATGCCGGATATGAAACGTATCGGTCGCGAAAGTGGGCGATTGCCGTCGGATAGGTATCTCGTCGTCCGTGATACCGATCCGGGTTTTCAGGGCGATGATCTCATCCCATTGCCGTCGGGCCGCCTGTTCGCCCCGTTGGATGAGCGTGTCGAGTGCCGGTCGCGAGAAGCTGGCCGAGTTGTAGGGATCCAGTCTGGGGCGGATCAGGAGATCGGTTTGCCGTTTGTTCTCCTCGTATTTCTTGTTGCCATAAAGGGCGACGATCTGGCCGACCACGTCGCTGGCGCTTTTGATATTGTCTTGTTCTTTCAGGTCGCTGGTACCCAGGTCGACGCCGATGATGATGTCTGCTTTCCCTATGTTCTTGGCGATATCGGCGGGATAGTTATTGTTCAGGCCGCCATCCACGAGGATCATGCTGTCTTGTTTCACGGGCGAGAAGACGGCGGGGATGGCCATGCTGGCCCGGAGCGCCAAGGGAAGGCTGCCGCCGCGGAAGACATGCTCCTCGCCCCGGACGATATCGACGGCGACACAGGCGAAGGGGATGGGCAGCTGGTCGAAATCGAGCGAATCGTGGTAGCCGATGGTCAGCCCCGAGAACAGGTTCTGCAGGTTCTGTCCCTGGATCATGCCGCTGATGGTCCGCTCTTCCTTGCTTTTCCCGAAGGGGAGCGAGATGATATAACGCTCGGAGTTCTCTTTCTCGGGGAAGGAGAGGTTGCTGCGTTTCACCCGGTCGCTCAGGAGCAGGTTCCAGTCTTGCAGCTTGACCAGCGAGTCGATCTCGTTGGCCGAGTAGCCTACGGCATAAAGTCCGCCGACGATGGCTCCCATGCTGGTCCCGGCGATATAGTCGATCGGGATGCCGGCCTCCTCGAGTACCTTCAGCACGCCGATGTGCGCCGCGCCTTTCGCTCCGCCGCCGCCCAGCACGAGGCCGACCCGTTTCCGTTCAGCGGCGCAAGGGGGCAGCATGAAAAGGATAATCAGTAAGAAGTAAAGAGCTTTTCTCATCTGGGAATGCCGTTGTTTCTACTCGCGAAGGTAGTGGCTTTTCCTTGAAACGCAAAATGGGTTTTCTCCTCTTTTTCCGTGGAAAGGGCGTTCGCGATGGTCGCTTTTGGCGGGAAAAGTTTATCTTCGCGTAAAGAGGTCGAATTAAAGAACATGCGCTTATGAGTTCAAGGTTGTATCCCATCGGTATCCAGAATTTCGAGAAGATCCGCAAGGAGGGTTATCTTTATATTGACAAGACCGCCCTGATCCACCAAATGGTGACAACGGGAAGTTATTATTTCCTGAGCCGCCCCCGCCGTTTTGGCAAGAGCTTGCTGGTTTCTACGATAGAGGCCTATTTCCAGGGGAAAAAGGAGCTGTTCGAGGGGTTGGCGATGGCCGCCCTGGAGAAGGAATGGCTGGAACATCCGATCTTCCACTTGGACCTGAATATCTCCAAATACGCTTCCGCGACCGATCTGGTGGATATATTGGATCGGAACGTCGCCGCTTGGGAGGAGCTTTATGGCAATGACCCGGCGGAACGGAGCCTGCCGCTCCGGTTTGCGGGTGTTATCCTGCGGGCTTATAAGCGGACGGGCCGCCGGGTGGTTATCCTGGTCGACGAGTACGACAAGCCACTCCTGCAGACCCTTCACGACGAGGCGCTTCAGGAAGAGATGCGCTCGACCCTGAAACCCTTCTATGGGGTACTGAAGACGATGGACGGCTGCATCCGTTTCGCCCTGCTGACGGGCGTGACGAAGTTCGGGAAGGTGAGCGTCTTCAGCGATCTCAACAACCTGGAGGACATTTCGATGATCAACGCTTACGCCGATATCTGTGGCGTGACGGACGTGGAGATCCGCGGTGAGCTGAAAGAGGATGTCCAGGCGTTGGCCGACGCTTTGGGCCTGGAATATGAGGCGGCGTTGGCGCGATTGAAGGAGAATTACGACGGTTATCACTTCACGCCGAACGCTCCGGGCGTTTATAACCCGTTCAGCCTGCTGAATACCTTCAAGAACAGGCAATTCGGCGATTACTGGTTCGAGACGGGCACGCCGACTTACCTGGTGGAGCTGCTGAAGCGGACGAAATACGATCTTTATGATATGGCTCATGCGGAGACGAGCGCGGATGTCCTGAACAGCATCGACGCGACCTCTTACAATCCCATTCCGGTGATCTATCAGAGCGGTTATCTGACGATCAAGGATTATGATTCCCGTTTTGGTTATTATACCCTGGGCTTCCCGAACCGGGAGGTGGAGGAGGGATTTGTTAAGTACCTGTTGCCTTTCTATGCTAATGTCAATGCCACCAAGAGCGCTTTTGAGATTGGTCGTTTTGTCCAATCGGTGGAGCGTGGCGACGTGGACAATTTCCTCGAGCGTCTCCAGTCGTTCTTCGCCGACACGCCTTATGAGCTGG
>USAD01000208.1 GCA_900552415.1 uncultured Parabacteroides sp. | reverse complement strand
TAACTGAAAACTCAAATTTTTAAATATTTTCAAACTTTTTCATAAAATCACTTGAATTTTATATAGTTAGCTCCTCAATATAATAATCAACAGTTATAAATTATTATTTTTTATTTTTTTGACATAAAAAAATAAAGTAATGTCGTTGAGTAAAAAATACTGCTGGTTAGTAATGATATAAATAAAAAGTTTTGTTTTTTTACTTATTATCGAATATCGATAATAAGTAAATGAGCTAATTGTATGATGCAGAAAAAAGACAAAATAAATATGTTGGAAAACTTACATACTTATTTTGTCTTTTTCATATTTTGAAGTACTTAAAAATTATAAGTCACTATTTTATAGTTCTAAAATTAAATATTTTTAATCAGTTAAACCTAATAACCAGTCTCTTGCATTAATACGTCTAATACCATCATATTGAATTTCTGGATCTTCATCCATTGTTAAAATAACTTTAGGATAATGATCACGAATAGCTTGGAGTGGTCTTAATTCTCTTTGAAGTGTTTTTTCATCTCTTACAGTAAGAGCTACCTGATAATAAATTGTACCTTTATGATTTTGTGCAACAAAATTAACTTCATAATTATCAATTTTACCAACATATACATCATATCCTCTTCTCAATAATTCTAAATACACAACATTTTCTAAAATATGTCCAGCATCTATTTTTTGTGTTCCTAGTAACATATAGCGCATTCCAATATCTACAATATAGTACTTTTCAAGTATCTTCAAATATTCTTTTCTTTTGTTTTTAATTGATAGTTGAGTTTTATAGCTATCAAATATACTAATTTTATGGGACATCACCAATTGGATGAACTGGATGAGAAAATCCTTAAATTGATTATCGGGAACGCACGTATGCCCTTCCTGGAGGTCGCTAGAGAGTGTAATGTCTCTGGCGCGGCGATTCATCAACGGATACAGAAGTTGACGAATCTCGGTGTTATTAAAGGCTCTGAGTTTATTGTAGACAATACGAAGGTCGGATATGAGACTTGCGCTTATATGGGTTTGTTCCTGAAGTCGCCTGGGCAATTTCCTGTCGTAACGGAGGCTTTGAAGCAGATTCCGGAGGTTGTGGAGTGTCATTATACGACCGGTCAATATGATCTTTTTATCAAAATCTACGCGAAGAACAACCAGCATTTGCTGAGTATTATTCACAATAAGCTGCAACCGCTTGGCTTGGCGCGGACGGAATCTTTAATCTCTTTCAAGGAGGCGTTCAAGCGTCAGATTCCGATTGATTTGAGTGACGAGGAATAAATTAAACTGGGAGAAATAAAAAACACACCGATTACGCTTGTGAGATTTGCCGTAATCGGTGTGTTTTATTTTATTGGATATTCTTCAGGAACAGATCAATCATCCTTTTGGCGGCCACGAATGAGCTGATCTCGTTGTTCAGCACCTGGCGCTCGGTTGGTTGAAGCATCTTTTCCACCTCCGGATTGGTGTAGAACTTGTCGCGGAGTGAGTCATTGATGCTCTCATACATCCAATATTTCGCCTGCTCGTTACGCTTGTAGTCGAAATAACCGTTCTTTTTCGTGAATGCCACATACTCGTTGACCATATCCCAGATCTCCTTTATTCCGAGTCCATAATAGCCTGAATAGGTCAATACTTTCGGGGACCAGCCGGAATCCGAGGGCGGGAAGAGGTGAAGCGCGTTACGGAATTGGGCTGCCGCCAACTCCGCTTTCTTGATGTTATCGCCGTCCGCCTTGTTGATGATAATACCGTCCGCCATCTCCATGATACCACGCTTGATGCCTTGCAGCTCGTCGCCTGTACCGGCCAGCTGGATCAACAGGAAGAAATCCACCATCGAATGAACAGCGGTCTCGCTCTGTCCGACGCCAACAGTTTCGACAAAGATCGTATCGAAGCCCGCCGCCTCACATAAGACGATGGTCTCGCGGGTCTTTCGGGCGACTCCTCCCAACGAGCCTGCCGATGGTGAAGGCCGTATGAAAGCGTTCTTTTCGCGAGAGAGCGCTTCCATACGGGTCTTATCGCCCAGGATACTTCCTTTTGAGCGCTCGCTACTTGGGTCGATTGCCAGGACAGCCAATTTATGGCCGGCGTTGATCAGGTGCATGCCGAACGAATCGATCGAGGTACTCTTGCCGGCTCCGGGAACGCCCGTAATGCCGACCCGGACCGATTTACCCGCGTGCGGCAGGCATTTCTCGATAATCTCTTGCGCTATCTCCTGGTGCTCATGCAATGAGCTTTCCACCAAAGTAACCGCCTGGCTCAAGATGGTGATGTTCCCATCCAGGATTCCTGCGACATACTCGTCGGCCGTGTATCGCTTTCTCTGTACCCTTTTCTTCAGGTAAGGGTTGACCGTGGGCATATCGCTTACGCCCTTATTGACTTTTAGCCCTTTATATTTGTCTTCGTTTTCGGGGTGCTCCATAAATAACTGTTTTTTATTTGTATGCCGTGACCTTGATCAGCCGGATCGGGCCGTTCGGGTCGTTACATACGACGTTAATAAGTGTCTCTAACTTTGTCTTGATCTCTTTAGGACGAACGCTGACCTTGAAGGTCGCTGTCTCGCCCGGTTTCAATGTCTTTTTACCGCCCGACAGGTCGACACGCTCATCATCGCAGGTGACGCTATAGATCTTCAGGGGGCTTTTCCCCGGATTGGTGATCTCGAACGTTCCGGTTACCTTGCCTCCGATCAGTGGCACGAAGCTTTTCTTTTCCGGCAATTTGCCAAACTCCAGAAGCGTGCCCGAGAGTTGGGCGATCGGTGCGTTTGCCTTGGCCTCCTTGCTCAACTTGGTGAAATTGTCGATGATATTGGCTGCTATGGTCACGTTGCCCTCCACCTCTTTCTCCTTGCCCGCTTTCACGTAGATCGGTAATTTGGTGGTCACACGGCCCATCCGTTTCGCCTCTTTCGCATGGAGTAGCAGGGTAATCGTACTTTTAGCGCCCGGCTTCAGTACAAGATCTGTCGCTTGCGCATTCAGGTAATGAGGTGTTTTTCCTAACCGGATCTTGATCTCCTGGTCGCTTTCATTCAAGAGGTTGATTTTTTGCCCTAACACCTCGTCGAGCCGGATGCTGCTGTAGAGGACGTTCTTCGTATGCAACTTCAGTTTGCCGATCGAGTAGGGATAAGTGAATACGGGCTCGGCCGATTTCGGCGTGACGTTTCCCTTGATCGCCAGGTTGAAGCTGCCCTTTTTCCCGTTGCTGTAGATCGAGATGGTCTTGTAGAACGGTCCCGGTCGTCCTTTCGGGTTATAGGTGATCTTCACGTCGGCCGTCTGGCCCGGGGCGATCGGCTCTTTCGACCATTCCGGGCGTGTGCAGCCGCATGAGGCGGTAATCCGGGTGATCACCAGCGGGGCGTCGCCCTCGTTCTTCACCTTGAAGACGTGGCTGGCCATGCCGTCCGACTCGGCGATCGTCCCGAAGTTATAGACCAGCTGCTCGCTCGCGATCTTGGCGCCTCCTTGGCTCCAGGCCATATTCGCGGACAAGATCAACGTACAAACCAATGATCCTATTTTCCACTTGGACATAAATTGTTTCTCTTTAATGTGATTATTCTACTTTTCCCCGAATAGCCAGGACATAGCTTCCGGTCTTGCCATTACTGTAAACGGAGATGGTCTTGACAAACTCGCCAGGGCGTCCCGCCGGATCGAAAGTGACCTTGATTTCCGCTTTCTCCTTTGGGGGAATGGGTTGCTTGGGCCATTGGGGCGTCGTGCAACCACATGAGGCGATGACCCGTGTGATGACCAGGGGCATGTCGCCCGTGTTCTCTACCGTGAAGGTGTGCGAGACCTTTCCATTGGCCTCCTTGATGACGCCAAAGTCGAACGCGCTCTCCTCGACCGAGATGACCGCTTTCTTTTGCGCGAATGCCATGCTCGTGGCAACTAAAATGGCCGCGAAAATGAAGATAATCCGTTTCATCTGCTTATTAGGTTTTAATGTTGATTACTAGATATACGCGAATATACGAGATTAAAACCGAACTTGTGGGGCTTGTTCACTTGCAATTTGGAAATATCCCCGATTTTCCTTATCATTGCGTAATAATAACTTCAAAATCGAGATTATGAAAAAAAGCGTATTTATCAGTCCCTTCGTGGACAGGGGATTCAAGATCCTTTTCGGTCAGGAGAACAGCAAAGTGCTGTTGATTGATTTGTTGAACGACCTACTCGAAGGCGAACGCCATATCGAGGACCTGGAATACATGAACAGCGAGCTGCCCTCCGAAACGTCCGACGGCAGAACGGCGGTGTTTGATCTGCGATGCAAGGACAAGGACGGTAGCATTTTCCTGGTGGAAATGCAAAATTGCAGTCAACCTTATATTTATGAGAGAGGGCTTTACTATATTTGTCGGGCGATTGCCGGACAGGATAAGATTGGTGATCGGTGGAATTTCGAGATCGTTCCCGTATATGGCATATTCTTCCTGAATTTCAAGAGCGGCAAGACGGATAAGGTGCGTACAGATATCATCCTTGCCGATAAGGAAACCGGCGAGTCCGTATCAAACATGATCCGGGAGATCTTCATCGAATTCCCATTATTCAATAAACGAGAGGATGAATGTCGAACGCCATTGGATTATTGGCTATACAATTTGAAACATATGGAACAGTTGGAATCTTTACAGTTTAAAGGACAGAAGGCCCTTTTCCAGCGTCTGGAAGAGCTGGCTCGTATTGTCAATATGAACAAGAAAGAGCGCGATGAATACGAGGCCTGCCTGAAGGTTTACCGGGATAATTACAATACCTGGAACTATATGAAAGAACAAGCCTTGAAGGAAGGCTTTGAGGAAGGTATAGAGAAAGGTTTAGCGAAAGGTTTAGCGAAAGGCTTAGAAGAGGGTATGGCGAAAGGTTTAAAGGAAGGCATAGCAAAAGGTATCGAGCAAGGTATCGAACAGGGTATCGAACAGGGTATCGAGCAAGGTATCGAACAGGGTATCGAGCAAGGTATCAAACAGGGTATCGAACAAGGCATAGAGATAGGCGTTAATAAAGGCAAGAAAGAAAACTCATACGAAGTTGCCCGTAAAATGAAGCAAAAGGGCCTATCAGTAGAAAAGATAGCCCAAAGCACCGGACTG
>USAD01000207.1 GCA_900552415.1 uncultured Parabacteroides sp. | reverse complement strand
ACAGAAGTTTTGCGGTTGGTTACTGTTCACGCCTTGCGCAAACAGTAACTGATTTTGCCGATGCTTCGCATTCCAAATCGGCAAAATCCACTACCACCACTGTACTGTACGGAATTTTCAGTTCAGAAAATTCCTACCCGTGTACAGTAACGATCTTTTCGCTGAGGGATGGGAAAAACTCACAAAATAAGTTGACTTATCCATGTCCGAAAAATATAATACTTTTATTATGGAAAGAAAAAACCCTTGAAAACCTAAGGCAATCAGCGTATTATGGTGAACGTAGGCGTGAAATTGCGCGATAAAGAGAGAAACAGAGGTAGCTTTATGGCATTAAAGAAAAAGCCGGTAACCGGCAAGAAAGACAATCTGCCTGCTGAGAAGAAGATCCGTGAGTTTACGGCGGCGATTGAGGAGAAGAACAAGGAGATCAAGGAATTGACGGAGGTTCTTGAGGGCCGGAAAGCGGATTTGGTACAAAAACAGAATGAGCTGGAGCAGATCATCACTGAGACAAAGCAGGATGAGGAAAGACTTCGTGAGAAAGGCAAAAAGCTGGAAGGTTTAATCGAGCCGCGTTTGTTGACAGCGTTCAAGCGTATTCGTAAAGGTGCCCGCAATGGATTGGCAGTCGTATATGTACAGCGTGGCGCTTGTGGTGGTTGCTTTAACAAGATTCCGCCCCAGAAACAGTTGGATATTAAATTGCGCAAGAAGATCATCGTATGTGAGTATTGCGGACGCATCATGATCGATCCTGCGTTGGCGGGTGTTGAGGATTAATCCTTCGACATAAGTCAATATAGATGGCTTTAGTTTTCACTCTTTTATGAGATGGTGGAAACTAAAGCCTTTTTTGTATTATTATGATTAGAGTTGTAATGATCTAATGATCGTTGTTGTTATTGGATTACGACTGGGTTTATTGTGATATTAAAATCCCGATTGTAGGGATAAGCTGTTAGAGGCTTGTGTGTTTTAGGTGCTTTTTGTGGTTGGAACAGAGGAAACAGGATGATAGGGAAGATTCAAGCTTATATTGAGCGTCATGCCCTTTTGGCTGGCGAGGCCCCGGTGCTGGTTGGGGTAAGTGGAGGTGCCGACTCGGTTGCCCTTTTGGCTCTTTTATGTCGGTTGGGTTATGCTTGTGTTGTGGCGCATTGCAATTTCCATTTGAGAGGTGATGAGTCGGAGCGGGATGAGGCGTTCGTGAGAGGTCTGGCGGAGCGATGGCAAATACCGTTTTATCGAGTGGATTTTAACACGGAAGAGTATGCCCGAAAGAATCGTTTGTCGATTGAGATGGCTGCCAGGCAATTGCGTTATGAGTGGTTTGAGAATCTTCGGCAAGAATTGGGCTGCCAGGCGATTGCCGTGGCTCATCATCGGGATGATAATGTGGAGACCGTTTTACTTAACATGTTCAGAGGAACAGGATTGAGTGGCTTGCGGGGAATGCGTCCCAGGAATGGTTATGTCGTCCGTCCGCTTTTGGGTGTATCTCGGCAGGAAATAGAAGCCTGGTTGTGCGGTGAGGGGTTGTCGTTCGTTACGGACAGTACGAATTGTTCGGATCTCTTTACACGTAATTTTATTCGTTTGCGGGTCTTGCCGTTGTTGGAGAGCCGTCAGCCTTCGGTAAAAGAGACGATCGCCCGCTCGGCGGAATACTTGTCGGGTGTAGAGGTGATCTATCGGGCCGCGATCGATCGTGCCCGCCGGGAGGTAATGCCGGAAGAGGGGCGTTTATTGATTGATACCTTATTGTGTCAAGCCGAGCCAAGAACCATATTGTTCGAGATATTAAGGGATTATGGTTTCTCAAGAGCTCAGGTGGATCAGATCTTTGCCGTGCTGGAAGGAGAGTCGGGACGTCGGTTTTATTCCAGTACGCATCAGTTGGTGAAAGATCGTGGAGCCCTGTTATTAGCGCCCTTATCTGTTGATCAGCCAGATACTGTTATGATTGGTCGTGATTTTGACCGTTTGGATTTGCCCTTGCCGATCGAGTTTTGTCTTATGCCTAATTCCCCGGATCTGGAGATCGTGAAATCATTAAATGTCGCTTATCTGGATTATGGTCGTTTGAGAGGCAATTTGCTGTTGAGGCATTGGCAGGAGGGAGATTGGTTCATTCCTTTTGGTATGCGTGGTCGTAAGAAATTAAGTGATTATTTTTCTGATCATAAGTTCAGCCGTTTGGCAAAAGAGGAGCAATGGTTGTTGTGTGATGAGGAATCAATTGTTTGGGTGGTTGGACAACGTATTGACGATCGTTACCGGATAAAGGCGGAAACGGAGATGGTTTTACGGATCAATTTTTATGCCCGTTAGACGATATATTCAAAAAAATAGTTACTTTTGTAACGTTTTACTCCGCAGATATGTTGCTAATGACTCAATTTAGCTGAACAATCCGGTTTTTTACAAGAATTATTGACTCAATAAATAGAATAATTATGGTATTCGTATCATAAACAAGGATTATGATATTTAGTACTTATAGATTATATTCATTATCGCACTATGCAAAAATATAACATTTTAGAATTAAACGAAAAACAACTTCCTGAATTACAATCGATAGCCGGCGAACTAGGCTTGAAGAAGGTGGACAGCTTAAATAAAGAGGAATTAATATATCGTATTTTGGATGAGCAGGCCATCTCTTTGGCTGTTACGCAGACGGAAAAGAAGAAAGAGAAGGAAGCCAAGAAAAATGGTGAGGCGAAGAAGAAATCCCGCTCCGCTAAAAATACACAACAGACTAAAGCAAAAGAGGCTGATAATAAGCAAGAGACAGCGACTGTTGCGGCTCCTGTTGAGGTAGATGAGGCTCCCAAGAAAGAGGAGGGAAGCAAGGAGCAACAACCAGCCGCTCGGAAAAAAAGAAATCGGGTGGAGAAAAAGGATAAGGCGGCGGAAGCAGACCTGCTCGCTCAGGAAAACGCTCCGGTAGAGGATGGGAAAATGGACAGCCCGGTAGTCGTTAAAGAGGAAGCCACAGCAGAGAATGAGCCTGTTGACGTAAAGCAGGAAACTAAGCCGGAAAATGTTGCCGGAAACGAGAATGAGGCCGCTTCGTCTCAACAGTCAGAGGAGCCGAAACGTTTGGTTTTCAAACATCCTGACGCCAATTCAGTATTGGATCAGATATTCCCCTTCGCTTCAGCTCCTAAGGCGGATAACAATCGCCAGAATCAAAACGAGCAGGGAAGCAATCAGAATAACAACAATAATCGCCAGAATAACAATCGCCAAGGAAATCATAATAACCGCAATAATAACACCAACAATAATAATAACCAACAACAGCAGCCACAAGAGAAAGCTTATGACTTCGATGGTATCTTGACGGGCTGTGGTGTCTTGGAGATGATGCAAGATGGTTATGGTTTCTTGCGTTCTTCCGATTATAATTACTTGACTTCCCCAGATGATATTTATGTTTCTCAGTCTCAGATTAAGTTGTTTGGTCTGAAGACAGGTGATGTGGTCGAGGGCGCTATCCGTCCCCCGAAAGAGGGTGAGAAGTATTTCCCGTTGGTGAAGGTGGATAAGATCAATGGCCGCACGCCGGAAGAGGTTCGTGATCGTGTGCCTTTTGATCACTTGACTCCTCTGTTCCCGGATGAGAAGTTCATGCTGACCGCTCGTAAGTCGCCGAAGGTTTATGATAACATTGCGGTTCGTGTGGTTGACCTGTTCTCGCCGATCGGAAAGGGACAACGCGGTTTGATTGTCGCCCAGCCTAAGACAGGTAAGACCATGTTGTTGAAAGACATCGCGAACGCTATTGCTTATAACCATCCTGAGGTTTATATGATTATCTTGTTGATCGACGAGCGTCCGGAGGAGGTGACCGACATGGCACGTAGCGTTGATGCGGAGGTGATTGCCTCTACATTCGATGAGCCGGCTGAGCGCCACGTGAAGATCGCCGAGATTGTTTTGAGTAAGGCGAAACGTTTGGTCGAGTGCGGACACGATGTTGTTATTCTTTTGGATTCAATCACACGTTTGGCCCGTGCTTATAATACGGTTCAACCCGCTTCAGGAAAGGTCCTTTCCGGAGGTGTTGACGCGAATGCCCTGCAAAAGCCGAAGCGTTTCTTTGGTGCTGCCCGTAATATTGAGAATGGCGGAAGCTTGACCATTTTGGCGACGGCTTTGACCGATACGGGTTCTAAGATGGACGACGTGATTTTCGAGGAGTTCAAGGGTACTGGAAATATGGAGTTGCAGTTGGATCGCAAGCTGGCGAACAAGCGAGTTTATCCGGCGGTCGACATCACGGCTTCAAGTACGCGTCGTGATGACCTGTTGCAGGACGAGAATACGTTGAACCGGATGTGGATCCTCCGCAAGTACTTGTCAGACATGAACTCAATAGAGGCAATGGAGTTCGTGAAGCAACGGATGGAACAGACATTCGACAACGCGGAGTTCCTGGCTTCTATGAATGGATAATAAGGAATGGCTGTCGAGGCGCTAAAGGTAAGCCTCGGAAGTCGATCATATTTCTCTTTTTTAATGGAGATCGAAAAGGCTCACCATCTATTGGATGGTGGGCTTTTTTTCTGTCTTATGGTCTATATGGTCACAAGGGTTTTATGGGTTAGACCCTTTTCTTTTTCCTCTTTTATTGATGGCATAATCTATTTTTACTAACTTTGAGGCCATTCAGTACATTCAAAGTATAAAAGGAATTTATAAAAAACAATCAATATGGCAAAAATGCAAGGCGTTGTGGTCGTCAATACGGAGCGTTGCAAGGGTTGTAATCTTTGCGTTGTCGCTTGTCCGTCTGACGTACTCGAACTACATCCACGGGAGGTCAACAATAAAGGTTACCATTTCGTTTATATGAAGAATCCGGAAGCTTGTGTCGGTTGCGCGAGTTGCGGTTTGGTATGCCCTGATGGCTGTTTGACCATATACAGAAAGAAAATGTAAAAGAGACAAAGATTTAGTAAGGTCATGAGTGAAGATATAAAATTGATGAAAGGGAATGAGGCGATCGCGCATGCGGCTATCCGTTATGGTGTTGATGGCTATTTTGGCTATCCGATCACGCCTCAGTCGGAGATACTTGAGACATTGATGGCGGAGATGCCGTGGGAGAAGACTGGTATGGTTGTTCTTCAGGCGGAGAGTGAGGTAGCCGCTATT
>USAD01000206.1 GCA_900552415.1 uncultured Parabacteroides sp. | reverse complement strand
GCCCGGGTCAGCTTCACCATCGTCGCAATCTCAAGCGCCTTTTCGCCATAAGCGGCACCGGCACCAACCACCGAGCTGGTATCATGAATGGCTATTGCCGCCCACATGCCAAACTGCTCCTGTGTCATGCCCAGCAAATGGCCCAATGGAGGGAATATAAAAAGGGCTATAGCATTCAGGATAAAGATCGTACCCAAAGACATGGACATCTCATTCTCATTGGCCTTTACAACAGGAGCAACTGCGGCGATCGCGCTACCACCACAAATCGCCGTTCCGGCCGAGATCAAGTATGAAGTCTTACGATCCATCAGTAACCGACGTCCTAAATACATTCCCAATGACAATACCCCTACCACGGAAACGATCGTGAAGATCATACCCTCCTTGCCCGTACGTAAAGACTCATGAAGGTTCATGCCAAAACCCAGTCCCACGACAGAGAATTGCAATAAATATTTCGATACCTGCTTACTGAATTTCGGATAAGGACGCCCAGCCAATAAAGCGAAAGCCAAACCCATGAAAAGGGCGACTGCCGGTGAGACAAAAGGCATCAAACTCATAAGGAAAAGGATAACGAACAAAGGTTTATTGTTGTCCGTAAGAAATCGCTCCAATGCTTTCATAATCTATCTATTCTACTTTTCTGTTTCACGTCGCGAAAGTAGGATTAATCCAGCATTCTCGCCAATCATTTATAGGCATAGCCCATAACTAAAGGTTATGACACGTGTCGAACCAATACCTTGTAGCTATTAAGACATCGACCAACCAGAACGTTCGGCATAATGGATAAAGTTTTCCTCTAAGCCTCCATATTGGCCAGCGGGCATAACAAACGAGAAGATGCGTTCAATATTGACATCCTTTATATCAATAACTTTCAATAAGCCTGACTTCAATTCATTCGTCACCGCTCGAATCGACACGATCGCTACGGCATCCATATTCCCCAAAAAAAGCTTGATACTCTCCGTACTGCCCAACTGGATCAGGATATTCATCTGTGATAACTTAACGTGATGCTCGGACAACGCCGCCTCCAGGACTTCAAGTGTTCCGGAGCCATTCTCGCGCAACACCAATGGCCATTGGCGTAACTGATCCAGCGAGACCTCGTCGTAAGTGACATAGCGACTGCCCGTATGGGTAACCACCACCAACTCATCCTTCATGAAAGGAATATAGCGCAAACCACTTTGCCGGCTATTACCCTCAACCAAACCAAGCGTAATCTCCCGCTCACCCAACAGGCGCTCGATCTCACGACTATTCCCATTGCGCAAGGAAACCTGGATATCCGGAAAGGTACGTATAAAAGAGGAGAGCATGGGTGGAAGGACATATTGGGCGATCGTAGTACTCGCCCCCAGACGTAATTCACCAGTCAGGTGATTGGTCAGCAGATTCATCTCGAAATCCATCTGCCTGTAAGCCTCCGCCAAACGCTCCGTATGGGAGAAAAGCAACTCGCCTGCCCGAGTCAAGCGGACCTGGTTACCCGAACGCTCGAACAAAGGAGTCTCATACTGGCTCTCCAGCTCCCGGATATGTTTACTGATAGCCGGTTGACTGATAAACAACTCCTTTGAGGCTTTCGTAAAGCTCAGATTACGGGCGACGCTATTGAAGACCTTTAACCGAAAATCCACGTGCTACTCTCCTTTTCTATACTATTAGTGATTCAACAGATAAACCTCTATATCATGGACCGAAACATCTTTCAACAAGACCTGTTTCCCATCATCCAGAAGGTAAAGGGTTGGCATCCGTTTCAGGTCATAAAGCTCATCACCCATGATTTGCCCATTCTCATCCAACCCATTCTGCCACTCCGCGGGAATATGGACAGCATAATCGTCCCATAACGCTTTGTCGCCATATGGATAAATTGCCAGGACACGTAAATTCCCTTCCGCGACCTGACGACTGACCACGGGTGAAACCGACAGATTCTCACGTGTTCGCTGGCAATCCTCACAATCCGGATCATAAAAGAACAGAAGCAACCGCCTGGCTTCTATCGAGGAAAGGGAATACTCTCCGCCTTGACGATCCAGAAACTTGAAGTCTTGAGCGACCTGCCCGACCTTATTCCGACGAACCAGGGCCAATAACCGCTGCGGACGGATCCGCTCGACCTCATCCAATACCGGGCTTTCCGCCAGATATTCCAGAACGGACTCATAAAGCGACTCATTGCGCATGGGCGAATAGGCATCATAAAGATATTTCTCGAACAGGCCATCCAAATAACGGAAAAAGGTCTTGTTCCCTTCCGCCGAACGCATCAGCCCCACGAAAGCCTCGCATGCCACCTTCGCTTCGACGTGCCGGGACAAATCCACATAGTTGGCGAATGCCTGCTCCGTCTGGTCTGTCATCTGCCCAACCGTAGCATGTGCCACATCAAACTTATCCCAATAGTGCTCAATCAGGTATTTCGCCCGGTCGGCCGGATCACGGTAAACAGCAGGGATCGATGGCAATTCAAACTCAGCAATAGCCTCTTGTGCCACCAGTGAAGCGGCTCCCAGCCATAAGGCCAGGAGACTCAGCCAAACGATTCTCAGTCGACCGTTTCCACGCATGCCGCCACCTTTTTCCGATCTGTCTCAACCGTCTCGAATTCAGAAGAGACCGCGCTACTACCCATCGGTACATTCTCATTCCGATATTCCATCTTACTATACACCACGCTCCGGGCGGAAGTATGGAATTCCTTAGCGCCTGTCTCACGTTCCAAGCGAGCGATATTATTCTCCCTTACGCCACATCCCGGCATGATAATAATCCGTCCAGCCGCCCGGCGTACCAACTCCGCGATCAAAGGTATTCCTTTAATGGCATCCGACTGTTGACCTGAGGTCAGAATCCGGTCGCATCCCAATTCAATCAGCTGCTCAAGCGCAACATACGGATCACGACAAACATCAAAAGCACGATGGCAAGTAACCGACAAGGGCTTCGCATGTTCGATCAATTTTCGCATCAAGGGCACATCGATGTCGCCCTCTTTCGTCAGGCAACCAAACACAACCCCATGCACACCCAACCGCTTGCACAATTCTATATCCAGCATCATCGACTCGATCTCCGCTTCCGTATAGAGGAAATCACCGCCTCGAGGGCGTATAATTACGTTAATATCTATTGTCGAGGTCAATTTCTTGGCCATCATAATCTCTCCATAACTGGGTGTCGTTCCTCCTTCCGGAATACCGGCGCAAAGTTCCACACGTTTGGCTCCACCGGCCTCCGCCTCCACACAGCTCCAGGCTGAATTGGCGCAAATCTCTATTATCCGTTTCATTTCCAAATACAATTATCTATTTTTATTAATCACCTCCAAGTCTTACGGCACTTTCTTGGGGAACAGTATTGATAGCTGATCACAACTGCAGTTATTAGCCACTCATGATGGGCATCGTCGGGTATCAACAATCGGCATTGTTCACATCTAACAATCCAATTCATAATATCCAGCTCTATCTATTTCCCAACCTTCTGGCTTTATCTCCGTCCATACATTTCCTCATAGTACTTCTCATACTCCCCCGACGTAATGTTATCCATCCAAGCCTGGTTGTCGAGATACCAGCGCACCGTCTTCTCGATGCCCTCCTCGAACTGGAGGCTCGGCTCCCAACCCAGCTCTTTCTGAAGTTTAGTCGAGTCAATGGCATAACGCATATCGTGACCGGCACGGTCGGTTACGAAAGTGATCAGGTCCATATCCTCACCCTCTTGGCGACCCAACAGACGATCCACCGTCCGGATGATCACCTTGATCAGGTCGATGTTCTTCCACTCGTTGAAGCCACCGATATTATAAGTCTCGGCCACCTTGCCCTCGTGGAAGATCAGGTCGATCGCACGGGCATGATCCTCCACATAAAGCCAGTCGCGCACGTTCTCACCCTTACCGTAGACCGGTAGCGGCTTACGATGGCGGATATTATTGATGAACAGCGGGATCAACTTCTCCGGGAACTGGTAAGGTCCGTAGTTGTTCGAGCAGTTGGTTACGATGGTCGGCATACCATAGGTATCGTGAAAGGCACGGACAAAATGGTCGCTGCTTGCCTTGCTCGCGCTGTAGGGACTATGCGGGTTATACTTCGTTGTCTCATAGAAAAATTCCTCACCATAGGCCAGATGATGCTCTCCAGACGAGGCGGTCGTGGTGAAAGGCGGCTCAATACCTTCAGGATGAGTCATCTCCAAAGCGCCATAGACCTCATCGGTCGAGATGTGGTAGAAACACTTACCGGCGTACTTCTCCGGTAACGACTCCCAATAGAGCTTGGCAGCTTGCAACAGGCTCAGCGTGCCCATCACGTTGGTACGGGCAAAGGTGAAGGGATCCTTGATGGAGCGGTCCACATGGCTCTCGGCCGCCAAATGGATAATACCGTCCACCTGATGCTCCTTCATTAACGACAACATCGTATCAAAGTCGCAAATATCCGCCTTCACAAACTTGTAGTTCGGACAATCCTCGATATCCTTCAGGTTCGCCAGGTTGCCGGCGTAGGTCAACTTGTCGACATTGATAATCTGATACTCGGGATACTTGTTCACAAACAGGCGAACCACATGGTTGCCAATAAAACCGGCTCCACCGGTGATGATGATATGACGTTTCATAATGCTATTTAAAACAGAAAAGGTGAGTCAATTTCTTTCAACAACGGATGTTTCGTATCCTTTTCACTCAGGATCGCCTGATCAGTCGGGATACGCCAATCGATACCTAACGAGCTGTCGAGAATGCTGATACCTCCATCCGCCTCGGGATGATAAAAATTGTCGCACTTGTATTGGAAAATCGCCGTCTCGCTCAACACTGCAAACCCATGAGCAAACCCACGTGGAATAAAGAATTGGCGATGATTCTCCTCCGTCAGTTCCACCGCCACATGCTGCCCGTAGGTCGGGCTTCCCTTACGGATATCGACCGCTACATCTAGGACCGCTCCCTTCACGCAACGCACCAGCTTACTCTGGGCGAATGGCGGCCTCTGGAAATGCAAGCCGCGCATCACACCGTATGACGACATGCTCTCATTGTCCTGCACGAAGTCGACCGGGCCGACTTTTGCCTCAAATTCCCGCTTGGAGAAAGACTCGAAAAAATAACCTCGAGCATCCTTGAACAAGCGTGGCTCTAT
>USAD01000205.1 GCA_900552415.1 uncultured Parabacteroides sp. | reverse complement strand
AGAACCTGGGTGACCAGCTTTCAGGAGGTGAACGTCGCCGTACGGAGATTGCCCGATGCCTGGCCATTGACCCCAAATTCATCATGCTCGACGAGCCGTTTGCCGGTGTCGACCCGATTGCTGTGGAAGATATTCAGCACATCGTATGGCGGTTGAAGTATAAAAACATTGGCATTCTCATTACAGACCACAACGTGCAGGAGACGCTCAGCATCACCGACCGGGCCTACCTGCTTTTCGAGGGCAAAATCCTGTTTCAAGGCACGATTAAAAATCAGCAATTTCGATAAGATTGCCTCTGGCGTAATTGCTTCCGCCACCTTCGACAAAGGTAAATGCCCCGTAACTAAAGCCACCCTCAAGTTTCGGCTCATCAGGATCATAAGAGCCTTACGCCCATTCTTACCCGCAAAACACTGCTCGAGATATTCCGTATGACCTGGGAAATGGAAAGTCTCATTCTGGATATTATGCTTATTGATCGGTGCCGTCAGCAGGACATCAACTACTCCACGTTTCAAGTCTGTTACCGCAGCATCCAAAGCCTTGAAAGCGGCCTCACCCGCAACTGCCGTAGACTTGGAAATCTCCACTTTCGTATCATCATCCACACAATTGATAATGTTCACCCGATTTAAGCCGGCCTCTCCCGCTTTGGAGATCACGTTCACGTTTATAGAAGGCATTTCCAGTAACTTCCTATGATAGGCCGCTATCTTAGAAGAGCCGTAAATAATAGGCGTACAAAGTTCTGAGACCCGCACGTCTGAAAAAGTTTTCAATATTACCTCATAGCCAACCCCATTGATATCACCATGAGTTATTCCTACACGTATCAATCGATCTTCCATAATCATTAATTGTTATCACTCTTTTCCTCGGCTATTCCATTTACCTCCTCATCCGCACTTTCCAATTCTCCCGGTAAGCGCAATGTATATAAAGCGGCCTCAATTCGCCGAATATAATTTCTTTTCTCCGTTTCTGGCGCATAGACAAACCCCTCAGCCACAATCACCCGATTGTTTTGCGAATCCAACCGAGCCAAGCTCACAAACGGGCCACCCATCATATCACCTTCCACTCGCCACAAGCCTCGCATAACACCACAATACTTACCATTCAACGTGATCGCCTCATAGTCAATGCCTGCCCGATGCTCGGTCTGCATATAGGAACCTGGGAAAGAACCCGGCATATTCAGCTTCATGACAGAATCACGCTTAGCGACAAGATACTCCGGCGTAAAGGTATTCTCATCCAGATAGGGGAAGGTGTAGACAACCAAGTCCATACGTCCAGTATTGGCGTTATTCGATGACCAAAAGAAATCCTGCGCCTCTTTATAAAAATTAAAATTAGACGGAGCGTTCAATTCAACCCCAAACTGAGCCTTCAATTTCTCCATGACAAGCGAACTATAAGACTCCTTTAATTGTTCTACGGCACGACGTTTCTCCACATTCTCAAAAAAGCGGCATAAGACATCCGGATTCGCTTTCAAATAGGAAACAATCGAGTCCTGATGGGGTGTCCTTAACGACAAGACAACCTGATTGCGTGCCCAACGGTCATTCTCATAGCTTAAGGATGTTTTCGTATAAACCGCCGGATCTATCTTTACGATCAAGATATTTCGGACATATTCCAAAAGCCCATTAAACACAGAAGGCTCACTATAGGTGATTTTCATGGCAGCCTCCGCCTGAGGAAGCCCTCGCACAGGAGCGGCCAAATCGGCCTTTATCATCTCGCCGGCCTCTGCTTTCCAAACATTAGAGTCCATAACGACAACCACCTCATAAGCGAAACCTGTCGCCTGTGTCTGAACAGATCCCGAGCTACAAGAACTCAATCCCAAAAACAAGGCTAAAAAAGCCATAAACAAAACCTGCGTCTTCATAATCTATTTATTAGTTTACACAAATGTACTGTTTTTAGCCGTAGAAAGCATCCCACAAGCCGCAAAAATATCTTCACCACGAGACGCACGAATCGTACATATTATTCCCTTATGATTCAAATAATCCCTAAACGCCTCCATTTTTCCCATATCCGAAGTCTGAAGCGGAACATTCGGAATAGCATGGAAACGGATCAGATTCACTCGACACGGAATACCCTTCAACAAAGCGACCAAAGCTTTCGCGTGCCTAGGACTATCGTTCAAATCCTTAAAAACGATATACTCAAACGAGACACGTCGCTGGTGAGAAAAATCATATTGACGAATCAAGTCCAACACATCCTTGATAGGAAAGGCTTTCTCTACTGGCATTAATGTCTGCCGTTCCTCCGGGATTGGAGAATGCAAACTCACCGCCAAATGGCAATCGCTCTCCTCGAGAAAACGGCGTAGTCCTTTCATGACGCCTATCGTAGAAACCGTTATTCTTTTGGGACTCCAACCATATCCATAAGTAGCAGTCAGGATCTCAAGTACCTTAAAGAGTTCCGCCGTATTATCCAACGGCTCACCCATTCCCATAAAGACAAGATTAGTCAAACGATCATGCTCAGGTAAAGAATGGATCTGGTTCAAGATCTGGTTGGCCGTCAAGTTCGCCTTAAAGCCTTGTTTTCCGGTCATGCAGAAAAGACAGTTCATCTTACAGCCAACCTGTGAGGAAACGCAAAGCGTCGCCCGATCTTCTGTCGGAATAAAAACAGACTCCACGAAACGACCAGGGCCAGCTGAAAACAAATATTTAACCGTTCCATCAACCGACTTGACAAACTCAGAAGGTTTATAACATCCTACCTCATATTTATCAGCCAACAACTCACGTTTCGCCTTAGCGATATTGGTCATTTCCGAAATATCACTTACTCTTTTCTTATAGAGCCAATCGGCCAGCTGGTTCGCGGCAAACGCAGGAAGCCCAACCTCCTTCGCCACTGTCCGTAACTCATCCAGAGTCATTCCCAACAATTGTAATTTCCCCGTCTCCATACGTAGTAAATAAGCTTTTACGCGAAAGTACGAATAAAATACGTGAGTTTAATATAATATGCTATTATCCCTCCCATTACACACATACGTACTTATCGCCCGACACATACGTACCTGTAGGCTCACACGAACGCTCTTGACGATCGACACGTACGTATGTAAAAGCCTACACGTACTATTGTGTAAAATCAGATCAAACTTTTATTCTAAATTCATATCAGAAAAAATTAATCCCTTGTTTTACCAAAGTATATACTTAAGCAAAACAAGGGATTAAGTCTAATATTTAATTCAATATCCGAACCCGATTAATAGAAGCGGATACGATTATCCTCAACTTTCGCACGATTTACCAATGACTGGATCGTCTGGTAAGCAATACGATAAGCATTTGACGCGTCAACTGAACGGATCTCAGCCGCCTCATCATACTCCTTAGCGTCCTTATCGCGAGCTGTTACCTTAAAGACATAAACCCCATTATTACCTTTTACTGGCTCGCTTAATTGATCGACCTGAGCAATTGATACTTCGGCATTCAAATTAGGCTCAATACCGATACCCGCGATACGGCGAGTCGAGAAATTGATGTATTTTACGGAATCGACCTTTGAGCCCATAGCCTCAGCATAAGACTCCAAAGAGGTCAGGTTCTTCGCTTTCAAATCCGCGACGATCTGATCGCCTTTCTTCTGAGCGGCAATTTCCGCACGCAAAGATGAAGCGACAGCCTCTACAGGTTGGTAGCCCTCTTCCAAAGAGGAAACAACCGCCGCTACAACAAATTTATCATCGCATTCAAAGATCTCAGAAACGCTACCGTTGTCATTCTGGAACGCCCAACGGATCACCGGACGAGAATTACGGATCATACCAATAACTTGATCATTCTTGTTAACCGTTACTTTAGAGGAAAGATTATAACCTGCCTCCTTAGCGTTCTCGTTAATCTTGTCAATCGTATTGTTTGCCGAGATAAACTGGTTCAAAGCATTATAGATATCGCTATAAGTTTTTGAGCTAGCGGAAACGGTCATGTCTATATCCGCTACCTTATACTTGGAAACATTGGCTGTCTTATCCGTTACCTTAATGATATGTGTACCATAATTAGACTTTACAGTAGCGAATTGATTTACAGGAGTAGAGAAGATGGCGTCCTTAAACTCAGCATTCAATCCTCTCAAAGCGGTAGCCTCGGTAAACCAACCCAACTCACCACCATTCTCTGCGGCCTGATCAGCAGAATATTTTTTTGCCAGCTCAGCGAAATCAGCGCCACCTTTCAATGCGCCCATAATGCTGTCAACTAAAGCTGTCGTCTCAGCCTCACTCTTTCCGGCCAACATAATATGGCTAACCTTTACAGAGTCTGGAGCTACTGTCTTATCGACCAACTTGAACATGCGGTATTTATCATTCTCGAAAACGGGACCATAAACATCACCAACCGCTGCTGTTGTCGCAAATTGCTTCATCTCGTTATCGAAAGCCTTCTCCGTAAAGAACGCGTCCAAATAGGGAACCTCTGAATTCTCATTAACCAAATCAGCAACACGATCTGAAGTTTTAAACTCCTCTTTCAAGCTCTCGATATCAGCCTGGGCATTGTCATAATCCTCCTTGCTCGGACGAATGTCGACAGCGATATAATCAACAACACGACCCTCCTGTTGCTTAAACGACTCCTTACGCTCATTATACAAGCTACGGATCTCGCTATCGCTTACGGCAATTGTCGAATCAGGAATTGTAGAATAAGCCTGCATAGCATACACGATGTCTGAGTTCTCAGCACTCTCCTCGAAAATATCCTTTGCATCCAAAGTGTTTGTCGAGATAGCCTTGCTCAACAACGTCGTATATTTTTGCTCCAGACGTTGACGCTTAATATTCTTTTCCATGAACAACCAGAAATTGCGAGCTTGCAACAGTTGCGCTTGCTGATCCGCAGGATAAGAAGCGATGTTCTCGTCATCGATTGTCTTCAAGAAATTAAGTAACGCGGCCTTATCGAAAGCACCAGTTTGAGGATTCACGAACATCTGCATCTGTTGAATCAACGGAGAGATATTCTCACCTTGAACCATATCAAACAACTCCTCAGGAGAAACTACCATTCCCAAAGCTTCCGTAGCCTCATCCATAACGATTTCCTGAACCATACCATCGAATACAGACTGACGGATTTGCGTCATGTACTCCTCAGGAATGTTTGCGGTACCA
>USAD01000204.1 GCA_900552415.1 uncultured Parabacteroides sp. | reverse complement strand
CACTCGGGCGCAGTCCGGCCCGAGTGGCACGCCCTCTTGTCTTAACGTTTGGCCCCGGGCAGGTTCATTGCCGGCTTTTGGCCACCTCATAGCCCGCCTTCAGGGCCTTCAGGTTCAGCTCGACAATCTCCTCGCCCTTACGGCCGAAGATCTGGCGGATACCATTCTCAATCTTATCGTAGTCGACACCGAGGAACGGTGTCGCCGCGCCCAGCATCACGATATTGGCCGCCCGCACCGATCCGGCCTCTTTCGCCAACTCCTCGACATCGAGCACCACCTTACGCGGCAGCTTGTCCAGCTCCGCGTTCAATTTCTCGATATCCGGATAGTTCGGGATATTCACGAACGGTCTTGAGTTCGTCACCAACCAACCCTCTTTCTTAAGATACGGCAGGTAACGCAAGCTCTCCATCGGCTCGAGCGAGATGATCAGGTCTGCCTCACCCCGAGGAATCAGGTCTGACGCGATCGGCTTGTCGGAAAGCCGGAGATTCGACTGCACGTCGCCACCCCGTTGGCTCATGCCGTGCACCTCGGCCTGCTTCATGTATAACCCCTCTTGCAAAGCCGCCTCACCAATAACCGCGGCGATCGATAGGATGCCTTGTCCACCGACGCCTGACAATATGATATCTGTCTTCATTTCTTGCTCGCTTTTTTCTTTCTTGTTAATGTCTGGATACACTCACGACGAGGGATCAGGACGGATACGCCCTTATACTCAATCTCCTCACGGATGATCGCCTTCATCTCCTCATAATTCTTCTTCAACGGGACCATGACCCGGATATGCGCCGGATCGACACCGATACCCGCGCAGATCGCCTCCAGACGACCCGTTCCGGCTGAATCCTGTCCACCCGTCATTGCGGTCGTCTCATTATCCGAGATAACGATCGTAATGTTCGTATTCTCGTTGACACAATCCAACAGGCCGGTCATGCCCGAATGGGTGAAGGTGGAGTCGCCAATAACGGAAACGGCCGGGAAAACACCCGCGTCGGCCGCACCCTTCGCCATCGTGATCGAGGCGCCCATGTCGATACAGGTGTCGATCGCCCGGAAAGGAGGCAAAGCGCCCAACGTATAACAACCGATATCCCCGAATACCTTCGCCGCGCCACCATACTCGGCGATCACCTCATTCAATGCCTCATACATATCGCGGTGGCCACAACCCTGGCACAGTGCAGGCGGACGCTGCTCGACCACCTCGGGCACGGCATAGTACTGATGGATCTCCTTACCAAGCGCCTCACCCACAGCATCAGGCGTCAACTCACCATCACGCCGCAAAGTTCCATCCAAACGGCCATGGATCACCAAATCCTTCGAGAGGAATCCCTTCAACTGGCCCTCTACCACCGGATAGCCCTCCTCAAGCACCAGGATCTCATCACATTCCGCCACGATCTTCTCCACCTGCTTACGGGGCAATGGATATTGCGAGATCTTCAGGACCGGATGCCGGAAACCATCGGGATAATTCTCCGACAGATAGTTGAAAGCGATACCCGTAGCGATGATACCCAACGACTTGTCGGGAGCGTCAAAATACTGGTTGTATGCCGATTCCTCGGAAGCGGCCGTAAAATGATCCTGTGCGGCGATCAACGCCTTGAAACGTTTGCGAGCCAAAGCGGGCAACAGGATATAACGCTGGCGGCCATCCTCCGGACAATGGGTCTCATTCTCCGGCTTGAGCGGCTGGGTAACCACGCCCGCACGTGAATGGGCCATACGGGTCGTCACACGCAGCAGGATCGGATATCCCAAGCGCTCCGACAACTCAAAACCATGATAAACCATATCGTAAGCCTCTTGCTGGCTTGAAGGCTCCAGCATCGGGACCATAGCGAAATTTCCGAACATACGGTTGTCCTGCTCATTTTGCGACGAGTGCATCGAGGGATCATCAGCCGTGACAATAATCATACCACCGTTGATACCACTCATGGCCGCGTTCATGAAACAATCGGCAGCCACGTTCAGGCCCACATGCTTCATGCAACACAAGGAGCGCTTGCCGGCATAACTCATACCCAGCGCAGCCTCCATAGCCGTCTTCTCGTTCGCGCTCCATTTACAATGGATGCCTCTCTCCCGAGCGATGGGAGAGCCCTGGATGTATTCCGTGATCTCAGTAGAAGGGGTTCCCGGATAGGCGTACACGCCCGACAGGCCGGCATCAATCGCCGCCTGGGCGATCGCCTCGTCCCCCAAAAATAGATGTTTTTCCATGTATATTATTTTAACAACAAAAATTCTCGATCAATTACGAAGCCCAAAGATACATTTTTTAGGGAATATGTAAGCCAAAACTCAATGAATCTTTCGTCTGTTAAGTTCCGCCCGATAACGGTTGGCGTTACGGTTGTGCTCGGCGAGAGTCACGGCAAAATTATGACGACCCGAAAAATCCTCCTTTGCGCACATATACATATAGCGATGTTTCGTATAGTTCAACACGGCGTCGATACCCCGGATCGTCGGGATACGCAACGGTCCCGGAGGCAGCCCCACATACTTATAGGTATTATAAGGTGACTCGACCTCCAGATGCTCGAACAAGATCCGCCGAAGCCCGAAATCCCCCAAGGCATACTTTACCGTCGGATCCGCCTGCAACGGCACCCCAGCCCTCAAGCGGTTCAAGTAAAGCCCGGCGATCAGGGGATACTCGTCGGCGATCGCCGACTCCTCCTCGACAATTGAAGCCAATATCGAGACCTCTATAGGGGTCAACCCGATCTCTTTCGCCTTCTCCTGCCGTTTCTCGTTCCAGAAATTATCATACTCCCGTTTCATCCGGCTCATGAATTTCCCGGCGGAGACATTCCAATAAAACTCATAGGTATTGGGAATAAAAAGAGTCAGGATGGTAGTCGGCGTAAATCCCAACGAGTCGCAATAGAGCGAATCGCCCCACAAGGACAGCAAAGCGTCCGTCTTAAGCATCAATTGCTCGTCGAGCCGGGCCGCCAGATCCTCCTTCAGGCGAATATTATTGAATGTGACCCGCACGGGCGACTGGTGACCTCGCCTCAAATCATTCAAGACCGTCAGGTTGCTGGCGCCATCATGAATCGCGTAACGCCCCGTCCTCAAATGTCCGGGATAACCCAACATACCCGCCAACCGCCGGAAACCGCCCATCCGCCTCACGCCAGCCTCACGCTCCAGTTGCTCACAAACACCATCGAACGTCGTCGACTCATCCACGTAAACATAAGCGATCCGCTCCGGAAAAAAATTCGGCCCCCAAACCCATTGATAAACATTATAAGACAAGACGAGCAATAAAACCAGGCCACCCAAACAGCCCGCATAAAGCCCTTTTCTCTTTTTTGATAATCTATTCCAAAAAAAATTCATCGTCATAAACTATTGATTGTCAAATCGGATGCAAAAATAAAGCTTTTTCTTCATAAAAAAGCGTCCAAAAGCTTTGTTTATTCAAAAAAGATCACATATCTTTGCAGCGCAATTGAGCAAGATGCCATTTCAAGGAAGTTTGGGTGAGTGGCTGAAACCAGCAGTTTGCTAAACTGCCGTACGGGTTACCGTACCGGGGGTTCGAATCCCCCAGCTTCCGCGAATAAACATCTCAATTAAATAATATGGCGCTTTCGTCTAGCGGCTAGGACACATGCCTCTCACGCATGGAACACGGGTTCGATTCCCGTAGGCGCTACTACTTTCAATCAGTAATCATATTATTTAGTAGATTTTTTATTTACCATTTCGGCCAACCGACATGGTATTTTTGTGTATATAAATGTTTACCATCCCCTACAAAAAAAGGCCGTGTCACTTATTTCCAAGACCACGGCCCTTATCTTATTTTCCTTTAAGGATCAATTACTCCCACTCAATAGTCGCGTTTGGTTTCGGCGACAAGTCATAACATACCCGGTTCACGTTCTTCACCTCTTTCAAGATACGATCCGTGATCTTCAACAGGATAGGCCAATCGATCTGCTCGATCGTCGCGGTCATCGCGTCAACCGTATTGACGGCACGGATAATGACTGGCCAATCGAAAGAACGTGCGTTGTCGCGTACGCCAACCGACTTGAAATCAGGCACGACCGTAAAATACTGCCAAACCTTCTTATCCAATCCCGCAGCCTGGAACTCCTCGCGCAAGATAGCGTCCGCCTCACGCACGGCCTCCAAACGATCTCTCGTGATAGCGCCCAAGCAACGTACACCCAAACCCGGTCCGGGGAACGGCTGACGATAAACCATCTCATAAGGCAATCCCAACTCCAGACCACAAGCACGTACCTCATCCTTGAACAACTGACGCAATGGCTCCACCAACTCGAACTTCAAGTCGTCAGGCAGACCACCCACGTTATGATGCGACTTAACCATCTTGGCGGTCTTTGTTCCGCTCTCCACGATATCGGGATAGATCGTACCCTGTCCCAAGAAATCAATACCATCCAACTTGCGCGCCTCTTCCTCGAACACCCGGATGAACTCACCACCGATGATCTTACGTTTCTGCTCCGGATCGGCCACGCCCGCCAACTTATCCAAGAAACGGTCGGTCGCGTCGACATAGATCAAGTTCGCATTCAACTGGTTCTTGAATACCTCAATCACCGCTTCCGACTCACCCTTGCGCATCAAGCCATGGTTCACATGCACGCAAACCAAATTATCGCCGATCGCCTTCAATAACAAAGCAGCCACGACAGAGCTGTCCACGCCACCCGACAGGGCCAGAAGCACCTTCTTATCGCCTACCTGCCGTTTGATCAACTCAATCTGGTCATTCACGAAATTGGTCATATTCCAGTTGGCCTCCGCATGGCACGTATCAAAAACAAACGACTTAACCGCCGCCTTGATCGCCTCTATATCATCCGTAAACTCTGGTAATTTCACTTCGCACAAAGCCTTGTCATGGCCGGCCGCCATCACCGGAATACCCAATGAATAGATCTCCGGACGCACGTCAATCGCCACGCCATCGATCACGTTATTCGGTCCGCCATTAATCACGATACCTTTCACATTGGGCAACTTACCCAACTCCTCCGCCGTGATATCATGCGGATAGATCTCACTGTAAACGCCCAAGGCACGAATCGCCCGCGCCAAAACCGTGTTCTCATGACTCCCTAGATCCAGGATAACAATCATATCTTGCTTCATATCTCCTTAAATAATTGAATTAGAATATAGACTTCA
>USAD01000203.1 GCA_900552415.1 uncultured Parabacteroides sp. | reverse complement strand
AAGGAGGTTTTGGTTGATTCGATTTTGGGGATTTCTCCTGGTGTTGAGTGGCTTGGTTTTAACAACCCCACTGCAGGCCCAGACAAAGTCCGCTTATCCTAAAAATGGTGATGGCATCACCACATTCTTGAAGAGGTATGGATATAGTGGTACAGCGAGCCAGCGTGAGTTTATCGAATTGAATAAGGGTAAATTCGGAAAGAACAATTCGCTTATACTGGGTGTGCGTTATAAATTGCCGGTCAAGGGTGAGTCCTCCACAAAGGACTCGACTCAAGGCTCTTCTGGCAAGAGAAGGCAGAATTATGAGCCGCTTTTCGGAAAGTCGCTGGCTAAATATAATGTCACCTCTTCCGATCTGAAAGGAGCCTGCTTTTACTTGGTTAGCGGGCATGGTGGCCCGGATCCAGGCGCTATTGGAAAAATGGGTTCCCATTCGTTGCATGAGGATGAGTACGCTTACGATATCATGTTGCGTTTGGCGAGGAACCTGCTTATGCGAGGCGCCAAGGTGCACATTATCATACAAGACGCCAAGGATGGCATACGCGACCAGCAGTTCCTGAACAACAGCAAGCGTGAGACCTGCATGGGCGCCACAATCCCATTCAATCAGGTCAGTCGGCTCGAGCAGCGTAGTGCTAAGATCAACGCGTTGAGCCAAAAGGATAAGGAGAGTTATAAGAGGGCGATCTTTATCCATGTCGACAGCCGCAGTAAACATAAGCGGACGGATGTCTATTTCTATTATCAGGATAACAGTTCAGCCAGCAAGCGATTGGCGCGTACGATGCGGTCGACCTTCAAGAGTAAATATAATCGTCATCAACCGGGAAGAGGTTTCTCGGGTACGGTTGAGTCGCGTAATTTATACGTCTTGCGGCATACCCGACCAGCGTCGGTTTTCGTGGAATTGGGAAATATACAAAATAGTTATGATCAACAACGGATTATCTTGAGCAATAACCGTCAGGCTCTGGCAAACTGGCTTTGCGAGGGTTTCATGGCGGATTTCAAGGCTTCTAAGAAATCCGGTAAATAAATTATCTAAAATACCATGAATGTAATATCACCGTTTAGCCGTCCTTTGTATGTCATGCTTAAGCCGGTCGGCTCGGTTTGTAATTTGGCATGCGACTATTGTTATTATCTGGAAAAGGGAAAGTTGTATCCAGAAACGAAGAATACGGTCATGAGCGAGCAGCTTCTCGAGAAATTCATCCGAGAGTATCTGGAGGCACAGACAACCCAACAGGTCCTGTTCACCTGGCATGGTGGCGAGACATTGATGCGTCCGATCAGCTTCTACCAGAAAGCGCTTGAGTTGCAACGCAAATATGCTGCGGGCCGGCAGATCGACAATTGTATCCAGACAAACGGAACCTTGCTGAACGACGCTTGGTGCGAGTTCTTCAAGGCGAACAATTTCCTGGTTGGCGTATCAATCGACGGCCCTCAGGAGTTGCATGACGAGTATCGTCGCAACCGGCAGGGACAGCCTTCGTTCTATTTGGTTATGCAAGGCATCAAGTTGTTGAAGAAACATGGTGTGGAGTATAATGGTATGGCGGTTGTCAATGATTATAATGTCGATTATCCACTCGAGTTCTATCGTTTCTTTAAGGAGTTGGATTGTCATTATATCCAGTTCGCACCGATTGTTGAGCGATTGGCGGATCATCGGGATGGAACCCGGTTGACCGCTCCCGGGCAGGATGATCCGGATATCAAGTTGGCGCCTTTCTCTGTGGATCCGGTAAAATGGGGAAATTTCCTGTGCGCCATTTTTGATGAATGGCTGAAGGAGGATGTTGGGAATTATTATGTCCAGCTTTTCGACGCGACTTTGGCCAATTGGGTTGGCGAGCAACCAGGTGTTTGTGTCCTCGCTCGTGAATGTGGTCATGCCGGAGTCATGGAGTTTAATGGTGATGTTTACAGTTGCGACCATTTCGTCTTCCCGGAATACAAGTTAGGTAATATTTATACGAAGACATTGACTGAGATGATGTACAGTCCCAAGCAATTGAAGTTCGGGGCCGACAAGTACGATACGTTGCCTCGCCAGTGCAAGGAATGTGAGTTCCTGTTCGCCTGCCATGGCGAATGCCCGAAGAACCGCTTCATGCGGACAGCTGATGGCGAGCCTGGATTGAATTATCTCTGTCAAGGCTATTTGAAATTTTTCCGTCATGTGGCGCCTTACATGGATTTCATGAAGCGGGAATTGCTGGCGCAAAGGCCACCCGCAAATGTTATGGCTTGGGCCAAGGAGCGAAAATCGGAGTAAAATTGTATCTTTGTCAAGATATAAATTAGGAAAAGAGGCTATTAAGAAGTGTTATGATATCAGGATATAATAAAGGCGTGCCGTTCGCTTTGGATTATTTTAAGGTCAGCGAGAACGATTTGAAAGCTGTTCTCGCGGCGGCGCTTGAGAAGGGTGGCGATTATGCGGACCTTTTCTTCGAGCACTCTTATAAGAACGTGATCGGCTTACGCGATGGGGAGGTGAATCGTGCCTCCTCGAGTATAGATTTTGGTATGGGCGTGCGGGTCTTGTCGGGCGACCAGACCGGCTACGCTTATGTGGAGAAGGTGACATTGGAGGAGATGCTAAAAGCAGCACGGACCGCGGCACGCATCGCCAACGGAACCATCAGGCAGGTGGCACCTGCCAACTTGACGGCATTGAATCACTCAAACGATTTTTATCCGGCCCAGACCGCCTGGGATGAGATCTCTGTCAAGGAGAAAAAGCCTTTCCTGCAGAAGCTCAACGACCGGATATTCAGTAAGGACGCTCGAGTCAATAAGGTGATCGCCTCGTTGGGTGACGCCACTTCGCATATCCTGTTCTGTAATTCGGAAGGACAGATCTATTATGATTATCGTCCGATGGCTACGTTGTCGGCGGTGTGCATCATGCAAGAGAATGACAAGATCGAGAACTCTTATGCCGCCAGGGCTTTCCGGATGGGCGCCGAGTTCCTGACTGACGATATCATTGAGGAGCTGGCAACTGAGGTGGTCAACAAGACCGCGATCCTTTTCAAGGCGATCAAGCCCAAAGGAGGCGAGATGCCGGTCGTGATGGGCGCCGGTGGCTCGGGCATCTTGTTGCACGAGGCGATCGGCCATGCTTTCGAGGCCGATTTTAATCGTAAGAATACCTCTATCTTCTCGGATCAATTGAATAGGAAGATTTGTGACGAGCATATCAACGTGGTTGATGACGGAACGATTCCTTTCAATCGGGGTTCGGTGAATATTGACGATGAGGGAGTTGCCGGGCAAAAGACCTATATCGTGCGTGAAGGCGTGCTGACCAGTTATCTTCACGACCGGATCAGTGCCCGCCATTATGGGATCCAGTCGACTGGTAACGGTCGCCGTGAGTCGTTCCGGCAAATGCCTATCCCGAGAATGCGGGCAACTTATATGGAGGCGGGTGACGTGACTGAGGAGGAGATGATCTCGACCGTGAAGAAAGGAATCTACGCCGCCAATTTCACCAATGGACAGGTGCAGATCGGCGCGGGTGATTTCACCTTTTTCGTGAAAGATGGCTTCCTGATCGAGAACGGTAAACTGACGCGACCGATAAAGGATGTCAATATTATTGGCAATGGACCGAGAGCCTTGGCGGATATCGTCATGGTCGGCAATAACTATAAGATGGATAACGGGACCTGGACTTGTGGAAAGGATGGCCAATCATGTCCCGTCACCTGTGGTATGCCATCCGCTTTGGTGAAGAATTTGACGGTAGGAGGGGAGAATTAACATGATAACGAAATCTGATGAGAGTTTGGCCCAATGGGCCATGGAATATGCCTTGAGGAATGGCTGTCAGGCCTCGAGAGTCTCTTTGTATAACGGCTCGAGCAGCGCTTTCGAGATTCGCGACCTGAAGATCGATCGCCTGCAACAGGCCTCGGAGAACAGTCTGGTGATTCACCTGTTCGTGGATGGCCGTT
The DNA here is from genome assembly GCA_900552415.1 of uncultured Parabacteroides sp. Taxonomy (GTDB): domain Bacteria; phylum Bacteroidota; class Bacteroidia; order Bacteroidales; family Tannerellaceae; genus Parabacteroides; species Parabacteroides intestinipullorum. Next base: position 1,303 of record USAD01000203.1, on the reverse strand, counting down.
ATGGCGCTTTCTCCACGAACCGTCTGGTCAAGGGGGAGTTGGAACGTTTCATCCAGGATGGGATCGATGCGACCCGTTTTCTCGAGGTGGACAAGGCCAGGACGTTGCCCGATCCGACGCTTTATTATCAGGGAGAAGAGGTGGACTTGGCCCTGTATGATCAAGAATTCGATCAGGTTGATCCTGACGAGAAAGTTTCTCTCGCTATGCGGACTTGCGAGGAGATTATGGGTAAGGATCCACGGGTTATCTCCGCGAACGCCTCTTATAGCGACGAGAAGGATTTCAAGTATATGATCGCTAGCAATGGTTTCGAGGGCCGGGCATCCGGATCCTCTTTCTCGCTGATGGGAAGTGTCAGCATCAAAGGCGAGGACGATGCCCGTCCGGAATCCTATTGGTATGATTCAGCCCTCTATTATTCGGAACTTAAGCGGGAAGGCATTGGGACCAAGGCCCTGGAGCGGGCGTTGCGGAAACTGGGGCAACGGAAGGTGGCCTCGGGCAAATATACGATGGTTGTCGACAACTTGAACGCCGCGACGCTCTTGTCGCCTTTGGTTGGCGCGATGTATGGTTCTTCCATTCAGCAGAGAAACTCATTCTTGCTCGATCGTTTGGGCGAGAAGGTGGTGGGCGATAATGTGACGATCGTGGATGAGCCTCGCCTGAAACACTCGCCCGGCGCACGTCTGTTCGATTCCGAGGGATTGGCTACCCGACGGATGCCTCTTTTTGAGGCGGGTGTCTTGAGGAATTATTTCATGGATACCTATTCCGCCAACAAGCTGGAAACACAACCAACGGTGGGCTCGCCCTCTATCCTGACGATGTCTTTGGGCGACAAGGATGAGAAAGGACTGATATCGACAGTCGAGAAGGGCATTTTTGTCACCGGTTTCAATGGTGGTAATTGCAACAGCTCGACGGGTGATTTCTCTTATGGTATTGAGGGATTCCTGATTGAGAAAGGCGTGCTGACTCAACCGATCTCGGAGATGAACGTCACGGGCAATATGCTCACGCTCTGGTCGAGCCTAAGGGAGGCAGGCAACGATCCTCGTCCCTCGTCGTCCTGGAAGATTCCGACCCTGGTGTTCGAGTCGGTTGATTTCAGCGGGTTGTAAAAATACTAGCCCTTTGAAGACCAAAGGACTTTTTGACAACGGTATCAAAGAAGCTTTTGATACCGTTGTCATTTTAAGACCTTATGTTAGACCTCAACGGGGATCTTGATTACCGCTTTGCGGATGAATCCTTGTCCGATGCCTGGCGCATGTCCATCCTCAGGAAAATAGATGGC
>USAD01000202.1 GCA_900552415.1 uncultured Parabacteroides sp. | reverse complement strand
GGGGCGAATGTCCGTCCTTCCCCGTCAACGAAATGACGGTTGAACGACTCCTTGATCGCCTCGTAAAGCCGACGGAAACGCTCCTGGTCCGCCTTCTTGCCCAGAGCGGCAGCGACCTGCTCCATGATAAGGGCATCATAAGCGGAATAGGCCGTATTGGTCAGCATCGAATTGGTACTCTCGATGGCCAGCCAGTCGCCAAAGCCTCCGATAGGTTGCACATGATCGACGGCTCGACGCTCCAGATAATCCATATAGGCCAGCATTGACGCGTAATGCTCCTCAAGAATCCGCAAATCACCATACTGCTGATAGACCTGCCAGGGCACGATGATACCAGCCTCGGTCCAACCCATCGCGCCACCGCCCGGCTCAGCGCCACGTGGCGGAGCACCAACAACCGGCACATAATTGGCATAACTGCCGTCGGCATTCTGGTTGTCGCGCACGGAGTGCATCCAGCGAGTATAGAAGGGATTCACATTCATATTGTAGGTTGCCGTGCGGGCGAAGACCTGAGCGTCGCCCGTCCAGCCCATCCGCTCGTCGCGTTGCGGGCAATCGGTCGGGACGGACAAGAAATTGCCCCGCTGTCCCCAGACAATATTCTCGAACAGGCGATTCACCCGCTCATCGGAGGTCTCATAGCCACTGGTCTGCTCGCCGATCGACTCGAGGACAACGCCCTTTACCGCCTCCAGCGGCAACGGTTCCTTAAGACCGTGTATCTCGATGTAGCGGAAACCGTGGAAAGTGAAGCGAGGCTCATAGACCTCACCGGCGGGATCGCCCTTGAAGGTATAACGATCCGTCGAGAGCGCGCTGCGGTAATTGTCCGTATAGACCTGTCCCTGGCGTTCCTTATAAATCTCGATCGTATAGGGCGCGATCGGCTCGGTGGGGATCGTCGTCGGATAATTCATCTCGCCATAACGGATCGTGATCTCCTGGCCGGCGGATCCTTTCATGCTCAGTCTGGGCACGCCCACCATGTTCTGCCCCATATCGTAGACATAAACGCCCGGCAGCGGCTCGGCCATCGAGCGGGCGGTAAGAGTCACATGGTTACGGACCGGACTGCCGACATAGCCCTGCAAGACCACGTTTACGGGCGGCGCATCGAAACGGGTCGCCGCTGCCCATGAGGAATCATCGAAACCTGGCTCTGTCCAGCCCTCAACTTCCCGACGGGCGTCATACTCCTCGCCGTTCTGCAAGCTGTTCTCGACGATCGGGCCCCGATCGTAGCATTTCCAGTGCTCGTCCGTCACGAATACATCCGAAGTGCCATCAGTATAACGCACCAGGATCTTGCCCAACAACGAAGGCGTCGTCCCATACTGATCTTGCCAGCCGGTCATAAAGCCATTATGGTCGCTCCACCAGCCCGTTCCCAAAAGGGCACCTACGCCATTCTCGCCCGGACGCAACATCGAAGTGATATCGTAGGTGTTATACATCAACCGGTAACGATAATCGGTCCAGCCGGGATTCAGGTAATCGGCACCGACCTTCCGGCCATTGATCGAGAACTCATAAATGCCCCGGGCAGTCGCATAAAGACGTGCCTCGGCAACCGACTTATCAATCTTGATCGTCGTACGCAGCATCGGAGCGGCATGTCCCTCACCCGGATACCAGACGTTCAGTTTTCCCTTTCCTTGCTCGACATACGTTTGCGGAGCACGATAGAGCGTTGTCCGCCAAACATTCTCGCTCAAAGTTAGATTCGAGAAGGTAGCTGTCTGTCCCTCTGGCTGCCTGAAGCCAATCGCGTAAAGACGGCAAAGATAGACCAGGTCGCCCTTCGGATAGGGATAGACCGTAAAAGCGCCCTCCACATCGCCCCAAAAGCCGGGATTGCTCTTGCGGGCCTTCTCCTCGGCGGTTAGGCTGGTGTTCTCCAGTTTCTTCCCGTCGATCCAAACATCCAGGAAATACTTCAAGGCATATTGCGCGGTCGTCACCTCCAGCCGGACATGATGCTTGTCACGTTTAGCCGAGGCTGGAATAATCGAGGCGATATTCTCGGCGGCATCGGCCGTGATCCGGCCATCCGTCGAGTGGCTGAGACGGAAACAGGGATCGCCCTCACCGTTCAGGTCGAGTTCGGCCATCACGAAGTTCGCCTCATCACGGGCACCGAAGACAAAGACAGCCCGGTCGCTTCCCTTGGCAATCTCTACGTCATAATCCACCACAAAACGGGAACGGTATTTGGAGAGCGGCGCTACCGACGAGCCAATCCAGCGGGCACCGCTCCATCCGGAGCCCAACAGGCCGGTCTCAAACCAGGCCGTCTCAACGGGCTCACCCAGTTGCCCTTGCTCGTCCCACACCCGTACTTTCCAATAATAACGGGTCGAGGGGCGTAAGACCGGACCACCATAGGTAATCCCAACCGAAGCGTCAGAAGACAGCTTGCCGGAATCATAATAATAGGGACCATTTGCCAAGGCAGCCTCATCGGTCGCCACGAGCAATTGATAGGCGCTTTGGGAGGCGCCATAACGATCGGATGCTATTTGCCAGTTAAAACGGGGCTGACTGACATCAATCCCCAACGGGTTTGTCTGGTACTCGACCTTGAGGCCGGTCACTATCGTTGCCGAGAGCGACGAGAGCACAGGAAGCCACAAGGAAAGCCAGACGATCAGGAAAATTCGCGTGTTTCTCATATGATATGATTTAGAAATAAATTCGATACACGCGAAAATAGGGAAGCCAAAGACTCTTCTTCTCTATTTTGAGAGAAGTTGTCAGGGTTTTGACACTATTTTCCCTCTTTTCCTCCCGATTCCGGATGAGCCGTAGAAGAGGCGTCAAAATTACGCTTCTCGTCGACGATATATTCCGGACGAGCCTTGATCTCGTCGAACAGGATACCCACGTATTGCCCCAACACGCCCACCGTAAGCAGTTGGACGCCACCAAAGAAGATAATAGAGGTCATGATGGAGGTCCATCCCACCTCTGCGTTGCTGAAACCATAGATCTTGCCCAGCGTAAACCAGACAGCCAGGATAATCCCCACCAGGACAGAGAGGAATCCAAGGCCAGTGGCCAGTTTCAGGGGCTTCTTCGAGAAATAGAGCATCGCGTTGGAGGCGAAACTGAGCATCTTCCGCAAGGGATACTTGGTCTCGCCCGCGATCCGCGCCTTGCGCTCATAATAGAAAGGCACCTGCTTGAAACCGATCCAGCTGATCAGGCCACGGATGTATTTCCCATGCTCGCTGAAACGGCTGAACTCATTCATCACCTTACGATCGATCAGGCGGAAGTCGCCCGTATCCAAGGGGAAATGCACCTCGCTCATCGAGTTGAAAAGGCGGTAGAACCATTTTGCCGTCAGCAGCTTGAAACGGCTCTCACCATCACGGCTGAGGCGGACGCAATAGACAACGTTCGCCTGCTCCTTCTCCCGCAAGGCCAATATATCGGGTATCAGCTCAGGAGGATCCTGCATATCAGCGTCGATAATGATCGCCCAATCGGCGTCGCAATGGTGAATACCTGCCGTCACGGCCGGCTGATGACCGAAATTCCGTGAGAAATGGATCACCTTCACCGACGGATCGGCAGCGGCGATCTCATCAAGCAGGGCTCGCGTCCGGTCACGACTGCCATCATTTATGTAAATGATCTCCGTCGGGTTGGACAAATGGGCCAACGCCGCCTTTGTCCGCCGATAAGATTCTCTCAAGACCGCCTCCTCATTATAGCAAGGCACAATAACCGCGACTTTTTCCATCACATCTTAAAGGTATAAAACTTGTTCATCACGAAATTCAGGAAGGTGTAGAACACCATACCGATCAAATGGTTGTAATAGTGATCGATCGGCAAGTATTTGTTGAGCAACAGGACAAGCCCATATTGCAGGAGATAGCAGACACCAAAGGAGATGGCGAAACGCACGATGCTCTTACCTACGCCCGTCGTCGATCCCTTGAAGGTCCATTGCCTGTTCCAGATATAACTGTTCAGGAGGCCGGCAACATAGCCCGTGAAATTCGACAATCCCTCAGGCAGTCCCAAGGTTTTCAGCATCAGCCAGATCACCACCATGGTGATCAGGGTGTTGCTCACGCCTACCAATCCATATTTAATCGCTTGTTCCAGTGTCTTCATTCTCTTCCTTTTCTAATTCCTTAGCCACAAACTCATCGATCTCCTCTTTTGTCAATTCCTTCACGTTGGTCACGGTATAGGTCCGGGAGAGGAAGTTGCCATATTGGTTGCACTCGTCGATCACACGATTCATGAGCGCCTGGATATCCACCCGCATGGGCATAAGCAAAAGCAACTCCACGTAATGATCGGAGAAACGAGCCTCGTCGATCTCGCAATCCTGCCGCTCCAGGTAATAGGCGAACTCGCGCTCGATCACCTGACGCTGGTAATCCAGGAATCCCTGCGGCTCACGACAGACGAGCAGCACGTAATAACGCAGCTTGTCATCACGGCCACCCAAACCGGTCGAGATGAAGATCTGCTTCTCGTCCGACAACTCGGATTCCAACGTAAGCCGTGCCTCCATCGCCGCCATATAGGCCCAATTCGCGATCGCGGGATCGGGCTCCTTGGCGTATTCCTCCAGCAAGCGATAGGCCCGCACCGAGCGGGAGATCGCCAACAGGGCCAACAACCGGCGCTTCACACTGTTTCCGCCGTCGGTCGTCAGCAACGTTTGATAAAGCTCCTCGCAGGTCTCATCGCTCACCGGATAATCCAGCGGCTTCTCTTTCCTCAGCTTCTCGGAATAGCGGAAATAGGCCAATTGTACCTCGACAGGCACCCGATGGTCCAACACATGGAAATGACCTTCCATATTATCAAACGAATCCTTGAATTTCCTAAATAAGTCCTCTTTCCCACTCTTTCCCATATCCAGGAATCCTCCTCTCTGCTAATTGAACATAAAGAATGACGCGAAAGTACGCTTTTTTTCCGAAGAATAACGCCTCTTTCGGGCGCCTTGGGAGAAGAATTCCCGAAAAAACAGCCCCTATTGCACCGATGGCGATCATACCACAGATAATGATATCCGGTCTGTAAATTCCTCTTGCCTGCTGGATCATATATCCAAGTCCCTTGGTAGATGCAAGCATCTCGGCTGCTACAATGCAGGTCCACGCTGCTCCCAGTGCAACCCTGATTCCCGTCATAATCATCGGTAAAGCCGTCGGAATTGCGATATTTAGCAGCATCTGTGTATCGCTTGCGCCGAACGTCTGTCCTACCCAGAGATGCACATCTTTTGTCTGACGGATTCCCGTGTAAGAATTTAAGACACATGGAACAAATGCAGAAAGAAAAACCGTTACGATCTTCGGAGTGATTCCAATTC